>JAJDAE010000008.1 GCA_029262035.1 Candidatus Zhuqueibacterota bacterium | reverse complement strand
TCTTTAAATGAACGGGAAGATGCTTTGAAACCATTTTTTAGTTATGTAAACATCTACCTGTGTTTCAAATACACGATTACTTAAAGGCGTGTTGGGAATTATTTCGGCTATAATAAAACGTTGTACTTTGCCGAATTTACGTTTGATTTCCGGTGGTTGCTCTGCTGTGGATGAATAGATTTTTGAGACAACTCCATTTACCCAATCGCCATTTGCAAAATAAATTCTTGCATTGTCCCCTTTGAAAATATTGTTTTCAGTTCCAGCCTTAAAGTAGGTTAGAATCATTTCGTTGTCGGGGTTGCGGAGTTTTAGTATTGGTTCACCTAGTTTAACGACCTCCCCCTTATTTTTGAAAATACGCGATACAATGCCCGAACGGGTTGCATATAGTAAGTTTCCTCCAACCGCGCCGTTACCTGAAGCCGGGTTGTAAAGACTGTGCCGTTGACTTTTATAACTGGATAATCTTTTTTGGGCTGCTTCAAACTCAATCTTTTGTTTTGATATTTCGGCCTTAGTATTATTTAATTTGGTCTCGATTGCAGAAAGTTCAGAGCGAATCATTGCGTTTGCATAAAATAGATTTTGCGCTTTGATTTGTTCATCTTTTAATTTTCGGAAATTTTCTTTTTTTCGAGCTAGCTCCAATCTTAGTATTGCAATTTCTTTTTCGGTGTTGATTCTCCGCCGTTCGTTTGTGTAATAATTATTGTTTAGGTCGTTAATGCCGTTTGGACTGTCAGATGCCCAGGATTTGTCAAGAATTACAACAGGGTTTTTGAGATCAACCGTATCATTGATTGCATAATTTATGTTTAATATTCTACCTGGTTGGTTGGCTTCAATATAGATAGCCTCGGCTTCTAAAAACCCAATTCCCTGGTTGAAGACAACTTTTTCAATTAATAGTTTACTTATGGAAATAACGATAATAGCTAAAATAGTCAGGTAGATGTATTTACCGATCGGAGCCTTTTTTTTAACCGGCTCCTGCGGTGACTGAATGAAAGTTTGTTCCCTTTTACGAAGTTTTTTTGAATACATGATTAGTTGTGGAGCAACCGTTTGTAGTTTTTATAATCGTGAAACGCCAACCCTTTAAAATTGGTTATTCGTTCCAGCGTCTTGTTTAAATATTGGCTGAATAACTGTATTTCCTTTTTATCGGAAAAATCACCAGGGTCGATGCCAACGGTCATTTTTTTCCCAAATTTTTTGCAGAGTTCTAAAATGGGAAGAACTGATTTAGTTAGTTTCTCTGCATTTGTTGTCTGGTAGGCCATTATAACGGTTTCATCGGCAATCTGTATAATTTCTTCCAACGCCCTTGCATCAGTTTTATAAAAAAAGTAAGGGATATCGCATTCCATTGGCATATTTAATTGATACTCGTCCATAATGCTTCTTGCTGTTATAAGCGAAGCCGAAAGCGCATTCATTAAAGCCGATTTGTTATCGGATGCCCAGGATTTTAATGCCTGTGGTTCGATGTCAAAGTGAATGGCGTCAATTTTTTTATTCCGGGTGGCCTGTTGGTTATATTCGGCAACCGTTTTGATTATGGCCTGCATGTTTTTTTGTTTTTTGGGAAAAACCCAGTTCGGGTCTCCTGTTAGAGCGGATACTTTGATGTTTTGTTCATGCAATTGTGAGATAAATAGCCCTAGCCAATATTCAAACTTTTCCCGTGAAATAACTTTGTTGTTTAACGAAAGATAAATTTGTGTTATATGGTTTTTCGCACAAAAGTTTATAAAATCAGCCATTGTGTTTTTGGTCGTGATAATTTCTTCAGCCTGCCATACCCATAAGGCTTTGTGGAAATTGCTGCCGAGGTGTTTTTTATCGTTCAGGATTTTTTGAGTTGAACTCATTCCACTGATGTAAAGGAGCTTATAGTAGGCTTGAAGATATTCGTACTTGGCAATTTTAGACTCAAAGTGGGCTTCTGCCAGAGCCGCTTTCAGCCTTAAAATGTTTTCATCATCTTTTCTGTTTTGGTCATGGGAAGTTTCTATACGCAGGTTTTCTTTTCTAAGTTCTACCTGTTTGCCTGCCACTTTTTGCTGCGATTTTAGGAACATAAATTCATCATAGAGCGCCCTGACTTTTGTTTCTGTTTGACTTGCAGCGGTGTGAGAGGCTTGGATGGCAGAATTTTTTTGAGCTGTAAATCTTGCTTTTTTGGCGCGTTTAAGCCAGGGATAAAAAAATGGAAATGATAGCTGTGCCCCAACTTCAGGGCTGGAAGAATTTAGCAACAAATCATCGCTGCGGTAGCGAATACCGGCAAATAGCTCGAATTTTAAGTCCTCATAAGCCGCCCGGTTTGCTCGCGCTGCCGCTGCCCTGCTTTGATATTTTTGTTTTAAAATTTCCAGGTTGCTTTTATCGGCCTTTTTTATGAGGTAAGTTAAATCAAGTTTTGGGATAACCATATTCGGTTCATCCCACAAAATCAGATCCTCATAAATGTTAAGAAAAGCTGCTAACCCGGACTTTTGGTTTTCAAGTTGTCTGCTGCTGTACTCAAATTGACTTTTGTACTTGAGTTTTTTTGTTTCAACTTCTAATACTTGAGGCAGCAATGTTTCAGAAGAATTATATTGCTTAGATTTTATTGTGAGAATTTTAGCGTAAATATCATCTGACTTTTTGTAATGAAGGGCTTCGGTTTTTAGAATTAAAGTATTTATGTAGGCGTTTCTAAATTCTTGAATAATATATGCTTGTGCCAACATTAGTTGAGTTTTAGCAAACTCGGATTCCACTTTTGCCTGCTCAATTGCAGCAGGTCTTATTTTGAATAACTTGACCAAATCCTGACTGAGTCGTAGACTCAGCGAGCTACGTGTATTTAAGAAATCATCCGTTAAAAAAAGGTCATCGGTGATATGGCGGTATGAAGCGCTGAATTGAGGTAGGTACTGCCATCTAACGGTGGATAACCGTTTGTCTGTTTCTATTTGTTTTTGTATATGCTCAGCAAAATTTTGGCTGTTTGAAAGCGCCAGGGCTTCCAGTTCTCTGAATGATTTTTTGTTCTGGGCAAATGCATTTGGCGCTATTTGGCTAAACGCGGCGAGCATTAAATACAAAAATAGTTTGTTGGTTCGGTTTACCATTGAATATAGTTTTGCCTGACTTTATAGGGTGCAAAGGGATCAAGGTTTGAGAGTCTTAAAAAGAATTCTTCAATATATGCTTTTGCCCGCACGGCTTTCAAAATTACCTTAAATGGATTTAGCAGGGGTAAATAAATAAACAGACCTATGTCTTCTTCTCGATTGGAAAGTATAACCCCGATAATTAATTTCAGCGTTCCTGCGGTTAAGTATAGGCATAAATTTATGAACAATAACGACGGTAGGAATTCCGGATAATTGATGGCCAAATCCGAAATGTATGCCAGTGTAAGAATCGAAAAAACAATATGATAAAACAAAGGGTCCAGGAAGGTTATAACGTCGATAAATCTAAAGTTTTTTGAATATGGGTTGAACACATTCTTGTGCTTCCGAATCCGGCTTTTGATCATACTTCTGTTCCAACGTAAGCGCTGTTTGACCAATGTCGAAATTTCAGCCGGTACGTTGGTTAAACAATAAGCTTTAGGCTGAAATGCAATTTTGTAACCCAGCTTTCTGATTCTGATGGTCATCTCTGAATCCTCGCCGGGGCCCGGTTCGTGTCCGCGAAGCTCTATCAGTTCGCGCCGGTATCCGCCAAATGCCCCTGATATAATCGGTAAAATATTGAACCTGGCGCTGATTCTTCTTCCGATTGATATTGTGAACAGATACTCTATTTGCTGGAGTCGTGTGAGGAGATTTACTTCACTGTTTCTTGGACGAAGGTTGCCTGAAACACCACCGACTTTTGGATCGGAGAAAGATGTCATCAGTTTAAAAATTGCATCGCGGTCGAAGGTGGTATCTGAGTCTACAAATACGATGAATTCACCTTTAGCGAATTTAATGCCATAATTTAATGCCGCCGCTTTACCTGCACGTTCATGGAATCTCAAGTAGCGGATCCCTTCGGTTTTTGCCAGCCTTCTACAAATTAGGGGTGTTTTATCCGTGGAACCATCGTCAACAATAATTATTTCAATATTTTTGTAGGTTTGCTCTTTCAGAGAACGTATGGTCCAACCAATAGTTTTTTCTTCATTTAAAGCCGGGATAATGACAGACGTGAGCGGCGGATTCTCAACGAGCGTGTGTTCAAATTTTTCATTCTGTAAACGATGACGATTTAACCACTTTTCATCTAAAAGAATAAAAATATCGACAAAAATATACCTCGGCAAATCGAATAGGAAAAAATACCAAAACAATCTTAGAATGTCATATTCATCCAGACTTAACAGGTATTGGAAAGTTTGAGAAAAGACGTCAGGAATCATTCATTTTCTCCAAAATGTCATCCAAATTGGCGCCTTTGTCTGAGAGTTTAAAAAGTTTATATTTCAATTTGAGTACGACATCAAATTGGTTCTGAATGAGTTCACCAAGTCGTTGAAAAGCAATTTTCGTATTTTTTAGAGAAGTATTGGTAAATATTATCAGAATATCTCCGTTTGTTTTCGAGGTGAAAATGTCGGTTGTGCGAAACGTTTGGTTTATGATTTCTGCAAAATCTTTTCTGAACCTTTTTGAAGACAAAAGCTTATATTTTTCGAAGACTTTTTCCGCCGCACCCAAATTAAATTTTGACAATGTCGATTCATACTTGTAACGCTGACAGCGGGCCAACTCAATTTGGAGTAATTCATTAAAAATCTGGATATTATAAAATCCAACTTCCTTTTTTAGAATATTGGTTATACCAAGCCCGGGCAATATGCCTGCTTCTGCGGCACGCATGCCTTCACCTGAGAGAGTATATTCGTTAATATTTTCTAAGAATGCGTCTTGGGGTGAAAAATTATGCGCGCACGCCAAACAGAAACAACTGAGTAAAGGCTCAGAAAAATTATGGTTACATGAATTACACCATAGGATTTCTGAGGGCTTGTCGTAGTCTACGCCAATGTGGCGTAACTCGCGACTGCATTTTGGACATATCAGTTGGCCATCATGAAGGTATCCTGATTCTCTCCCCACATGTGCACAACGAAAATGATGTATTGTGGCTTCTTCAAAGATATTTAACGATTTGCAATGCGGGCAGATTTCACGATAATTAATGTGTGTATGTTCGCAATTCGGGCATAGATTTACTTTATCTTCAATCGTGAAGTTCAGTAACTTTTTTTCTTCTAATATGGATAAACTCTGGGTCTCTACTCCCGGGGCTACATCAAATAATGCGTTAGCCAGGGGGTACGTGTATCCTACTTTTGCGGTGTAGTTTCTTTGAGGTTTTAAGGCGGAGGTCTCTCTTGAATAAAGATGCCTCAGCAACAGAACTTGTTTTAATTCAAACTCATTAGTTGAGGGATCAAGTTCTTCAAGCATTTCTAATTTTTGATTGATATTTGTTAATTTTTCCAAGCTCTCAATGAAACTATCCTGTGTTAGCGGCCATTGTAAAGAATCATCAATTAAAAATTGTAATTCTTCCGGGGGCTTGGTACTAATTAGCAAAACCGGTTTTAGGAAATTATTACTCTGTTTTTTTAAATGCCGTAAAGTGTTTTCACCCCAGTCTAAATTTTTGATTTGAATAATAATGATGTCTGCATCATCAACGGTTCCTGTGAGGCTATCTTCTGAAAAGGATGTCCCCGCCTTTAATTCAGCCAAAGTAATAATAAAATTGTCTAAATCTTCTTCTGAAATAACATGAAGATTTTTTTCTTCGCCAAGTTTTTCTTTAATACGGATTACGTCTTCAAACCCGGTACTCTCAGGTGTCGTTATCATTTGTAAAGGTTCTGTAATTCTCAAATTTAATACTATTACCCGTCCAATTATTTCGTCTTTTTATTAGCTCCAATTAACATCCTAAACCAATTATGTCAGATATTTAAAATCCCGTTTGTTTCAAACTCATGGTGTTTTTGCCGAAACTAAATGGTAGTTAGTGTTTTCTTTTCACAGTTTTATATAATTGTCATTCCTTCTATAAGCTTAGTGGGATGTCTGAATTTGAAGTGATGGCCGGAAGAGAAATATTTAATAATTGATTATTGAAGACACAATTGACGGGAATATAAAATGACTGAACAAAAAAGAGTAAGGAAGTTGCGTCTGGGGGAAATCTTAATCAGAGAGAAATTGGTTTCATTTGAGAATTTAAAGGCTATTCTTGAATTTCAAAAAAGGGAAAAAATCTATACGCCGCTCGGTGAACTTTTAATTAGTAAAGGTCTTATCAATCGAAGTCAACTGAAGAACGTTTTAAAAAAGTATCGAAATGGTATTCGATTCGGAGAGTTGTTGTTAAATATGAAGCTGTTGACATCGGAGCAGCTTGTGGAAGCGTTAGAACGCCAGAAGAAAACCGGTAAAAAGATAGGGCAATTACTGGTTGAAATGGGAGTTCTAACTGAAATGGCTTTAGCTGATACGTTGAGTATTCAACTTGGGATCCCTAAAATACTACCAATCATAAGCCTCATTAACGAAAAAGCTTTGAAAAAATTCAACCCTGACTTTTTGTACGAGCGTCAATTTATCCCTGCCTTCAAAGAAAAGGATACCTTAACGGTTATTATGGCCGACCCTTTAAATATTGAAACAATAGATTTTCTTTCTGATGTGCTGAGATGTAAAATATCACCTGCGATTGCTCCCGCTGACGAAATTCAAAAAACCATTCGGCTTTATTACCAAAAAATGGAAATGGGACAGGAGCTTGCCGTTAGCGAGGAAGCAAAAGATCTAATAATTGGCAATAATGATTTTATTAAAGGACAGAAAGATGATATTATTGAAATTCTAAATTTTATCATCTCTACGGCAATTGTTGAGCGTGCGACTGATATTCACATTGAGCCGCAGGATCATCTGCTCAGGATTCGTTACCGAATTGATGGCATTATGCATCACAAAACCGATTTGCCTAATCATATTATTGCAAAACTGATCAATCGGATAAAGGCAATATGTGGTTTGGATTTGGCAGAGAAGCGTCAGCACCAGGATGGCCGGATTCAAGCTCGGGTTATGGCAAAGGAATATGACTTACGGGTTTCAACTTATGTGGCAATATGGGGAGAAAACATCGTTATTCGAATTCAGAACAGATCCAGCGCTATGATTGATATAAACAAAGTTGGCTTTTCTCCTGCCAATTTATCGAAATATATGACTATGTTGGATCATCCCGCCGGGGTTATTTTAGTGACCGGCCCAACAGGTAGCGGCAAAAGTACAACGCTCTATGCCTCACTGCAATATTTGAATAATATGGATCGGGTTATTGTGACTGTAGAAGAACCGGTTGAGTACACTATTGAGGGCGTGGTTCAGGCCACTTTGCCACCCAAAGTGGACATAAATTATATGGATTACATCAAAGCCATGATGCGTCAGGACCCGGATGTTTTGATGATTGGCGAAGTGCGTGATCCTGAAGCTGCAGAGGCAGTTATTCAAGCATCTTTGACAGGGCACAAAGTCTTGAGTACATTTCACACTGAAGACGCCACTGGCGCTTTACTGAGGTTGATGGATATGGGCATCGAGACCTTTTTGATTTCGTCAACGTTGGTCTCCGTGGTGGCGCAAAGGCTTTTGCGGGTATTATGTGAGCGTTGCAAGGAGCCTTCTGTACCATCAGGCAAAACGGTTGCTTTTTTTAACAGCATTAAAAAAGATACAATTTCCAGCTACACGTTTTATGCACCAAAAGGCTGCGTTCATTGCAGTCATACGGGTTACAGGGGGATGACGAGCATTCATGAAGTTTTACTGGTAAATGATGCTATCCGGGATGAAATTCTTAAGCGTTCGACAAGTGTGAAAATTAAATCGATTGCGCGTCAGAGTGCCGGACTTTTGACAATGAGCGAAGATGGTTTCTACAAAGCGTTGAAAGGCATAACTACTTTGGAGGAGGTTATCCGGGTTGTTTTTCGGGATGAGTCCGAAGGCTTAATCCCAGTAACTATTGAGAGCTTGATTGAGAGAAGTGAAGAGCAGCCTGTTTTACAAGAATAAATTAGCTTTACTTCGTTAACGAATCTTAATCTAAGACTCATATTCTTTTAACCGATATAAGTGCTACAAGGGTGTTGTTGTTCTGTGCGCGAAACCCCAAATGCCAAAATTCAGAGAGACGATGAGGCGCGAAGAGCCTCCTGCCCGAATGAGAGATTCATCGCACAGCGACGTCGGCCATGAAAAGTACAATAAGAGAGTTTATGCTCAGAAAGACGGGCATAGTTATATTTTTGGGCTAAGCCCTGAGTAAAAAGTCAATTTGAAAAGTTGAGGAGAAAAATGATAAAACAAGAAAAATATCAAATCGGCGCCACATCAGTTTTTAATATTCGTAACAGAAATGAGTCCCGTGTGGCGGACTTAATTATCGGTGTTTTGACTGAATTTCCTGATTACTCCCCCGAGATATTGGATATCCAGGATATCTATGCCCTGACCCTCAATAAGTTGAAACCGCGCTATGCGCAAGAGTGCTCCCTTGTTTTAAATGAGCCGGTTACAGATGAGATGATCAAGTCTAAGTTACGCGAGGCAATACGGCGAATTATTAAATATCCGAGCCATTAAAATCGTAATTAGTTGTGAATTCCTCCAAACCTAATTTTGACCGCGTTGTTCCTGAATAAAATAAGGTAATTATATACTTGACACACACACTTTGATTTAGTACTTTTCTTGTATGAGTATTCTTCCAAAGCATTTGACAGAAATGTTGCTAGAAAAAACGGTATGGTTATATATAACATTAACAATATCAGTTGCTTCCACCATTCTTTATCTGTCATTCCCGACCTTCTTTGTGAATGTATTGCCACAATTGCTATCCAAAATAGAATGGCTAATAGTAATATTAATTCTTTTAATGTTAACAGGATCGGTGACATGGAAAATCCTGTTTAATAAACAAAAAAATAAGGCGGTTATCGGTGAAGAAGAAATCGTTTATAATGAATCCAACAAGCGTAAATCTATGTTTCATTAGAAATTACTTCCCTTTGCCTTTCTTTTTTTCTTCGGCATCTTAGCACTCATAGCAGCCTTTAGTATTTCATCTGTTGTTAGCTGTTTTTTTTCTTTTGTTTCTTTATCTTTTTGAGATTTTTTATTCATGGCCAATACTACCTTACAGAATTTTATTATTAGTTTGAATCGTGATTTTTATGATACCTTTATTCTTTCATCTGGACTCAAGGTTCCCGCAAAACAATTTGATTTCAAAGTAATAGACGGTAAGGTTATTAAAAAACCACCAACAGAAAGCATAAAAGAATTTAACATTCGAATGTCCACATGGCTTGAGCAATTAAAAAAAATTCCGCTATATTCAAGCGCACCAAAAGAATTTACCTCTAGATATGACTGGCCATTTAAAGAAGACTTACTATTAAACATTTCTGTTGGCCTCACAAAAAAAGATTATGATATTAAGGACACAGATAATATGGCCAAAACAATCATAGATTCCATGAAAGGTACGGTCTATGAAGATGATGTAAGAATTGTTAGCTTTGCGATTCATAAATTTATTGACAACTCTCGCCCATTAATAATCGGTATTAAAAAATTAAAAACAAACTCATTGGCAGTATCTATACCACCGCTTTTTACTAAAAAATCATTATACGAATAAAGGTTCAATATACTTCTTTTATTTCTTCACCTTTTTCACCAGTGTCATAATCAATAAATTCTGGATCATCAGTTGGCTTAGAAACCCAAATATGAAACCGTTCACTTGGTTTATTTATCTTGTTGCTAAAAGATAGAATTTTGATTAATAATTCTATCTTATTATTGTCATTTTTTGAAGTCAAAACATTTTCAAAACACTCATCCCTGAGCTTTACAATGTCCTGTTTTTTTGGTTTTGATTTAACCATTTTCTTTTTAACTAAATCGTATAATAAGATAAGCGCTTGCCTTCGATGTTACTCAAAAGCATTGCGGTACGTTCCGAATCAGTGACTTTGCGGCGATTGTATCTGAAGTCAAATTCCGCCAAATACTTATCAATATGCATTTTAGAAATATGATGAAACGCGCCAGTAATACCACGTTTAAACAAACTAAAGAACCCTTCAACGGTATTAGTGTGAACATCACCTCGGACATATTCTTTATTAGAATGCTTTATAACACCATGACTTTTAAATTCTTTGTCAAGTCCTTTGTAAGACTTGAAATCATCAGTCATTACATCGGCATCAGTGTCAACATTTTCGCGGATATATTCTTTAAGGTTATTGGCGGTCAATCTTTCAATATGAAGGGAGCGAACAGAGCCATCACGTTGAACCAAAGAAACAACCGGCATTTTAGAAGTACCGCGTCCGCGCTTACTTCCTCTTTTACGTCCACCAATGTAGGTTTCATCTACTTCAACAACGCCGTCAAGTTTAACGGACTCGGTAACTTGCATCGCGTAACGAAGTCTATGCATAACAAACCATGCAGTTTTATAGGTTATATCCAGCATCCGCGAAATCTGTAAAGCAGAGATACCCTTTTTAGACGCGGCCATCAAAGAAGCTGCCATAATCCAGGTCTTAAGTGGTACATGCGAACGTTCAAAAACAGTGCCGGTAGTTACGGTAAAATCTTTCTTGCATTCTCTGCATCTATATACACCAGCTTGATTGCTACGATTAATTACGTAAGGATTAAGACCACCACAACGATGACAGGACGGCTCACCGCTCCAGCGTACTTGCTCTAAATAAGCTCTTGCGCTTTCTTCGTTTAATTTGATTGCTTCGTTGAAAGTTATATTAAACATTGTCTTTTTCCTTATCTTTTAAGTACATAAGTAATATAATAAACAGATACTTAAAAGTCAAGCTTTTTCTTGTGTGTCAAGTATATAGTTACCTAAAATAATTGTTAAATTCGTCAACGCAGTTGACTTCAAATTTCAATTTGTCTATCTTTAATATTATGCTTGGTCATAAGGATCAACTTTGAATTTAACGTAAGAGATAAAAATGGAACTGCAAAGAGTATGGCAGATTTTTGACACCCTGCCCTTAAATGCAAAGCAAGAAGTTATAGATTTTATTGAATTTCTACAAAAGCGCTATGAGAAATCAGAAAAATCTCAGGGTTCAAAAAAGGCCAAAATAACTGAGGAAGACTTTGTTGGCATGTGGAAAAACTACGACGCACTAATAGATAGTAGTTCGTGGGTAAGAGACCTGCGAAAAGGTGAGTGGAACAGTTAGCATGCCTAGCCTTGTAATCGTTGATACAGATATTCTGATCGATGTTGGGAGAATGGACAAAATAGCGGTGGCAAGGCTTGAAAAGGAAGAGAAACGAGCAGAACTCGGAATAAGCATCATCACAAAAATGGAATTAATGGTAGGATGTCGTAACAAAAAAGAACTCACAGCTTTAGATACCTTCTTGAGAAGATTTAAGGTTCTATCAATTGACGAAAATGTTGCAGAAAGGGCTGTGGAACTTCTTAGAACATATCGCCTCAGTCATGGGCTCCTTATCCCGGATAGCCTGATTTCAGCGACAGCCATAATATTAAGTGTTTCCCTTTTGAGTAAAAATCAAAAAGATTATCGATTCATAAAAGAGCTAAATTTGTTATCCTATCCTTAGTCTAATCACTGGTCTTATTTAACAAATTAAAAACTAGGGTTAGCCGTAATTATTGGAATCCGTTTATACCTGTTTGGATAGCCATTTAAGGAGGTGATGCTTACATTTTATACAACACTTAGTGTTGAAATCTGTAACATTGAGAGAAAATAAAATAGTATTACAGGAATAGATCTTCAGAAATCAAAACGGGAATATAACCCAATGTCTAAATTTTATAAGAACTTCCATTCAAAAATGTCCATTTTCTTAATAGGAATTATAGCTCTAACCAATTGCAACAACGAATTAAATATGAAATTGGAAGAGAGAACAGAGTATTCAATTATTACACCGGATGGAAGAGAGATTGTATATTCACCAGTAGATTTGTTATTAGTATTAGAGTTTTCTGATGACATTTCAAACCTTCGAAAACAGGAAATAATTGATGAGTTTGAATTGAAATTACTTCCCACGCCGCTTCGGAAAAAACAGCCTATTCAATCCATTGAAGAACCCACCCTGGTATTTGGCATCACGAAGGGCAAGAGTTCTGCAATTCGGCGCCAAATAATTAAAAAGTATCCTGAAGATGTCAAAGGTGCTTTACCAGCATTTACACACGAGAAATCTAAAGCCCCCTCATTTCTTAGACCAACAACTTTTGGAATAGTATTTTACCTGGATGTAACACAAGATAGCGCACGGAACCTTCTAGATAGACACAATTTATCTATTCCCCAAAATTGGATTGAAGATAAATTTTATGCCTATTATGCTATGCGCCTGGTACATGTTAACATTTCAAAACGTAATGCTCTCTTTGATGTAATTCACTCCCTCTCAAAAGAACCCGAAATCTACTCTGCTTTTCCATTATATGTGGATGGCGGGTATGCATTGCATCACGGGCCAAGTCCAATATCCTTAGGATTAACCAATGTTAAGAAAACCCTGCCTTACGTACACAAAATTGGAGGGAGGCTTCGGCAAATATTTTGGGTTTGGAAAACTGCTTCCACGAGTGTTGTAAAGGAGTTTTCCAGACGAAGCGGTATCGCTATGTTTCAGGATTCTGTTGAAGTTGATATTAAATTAAACAAAATGAATTTAGATGAGGTACATCAATTATTGATTGAAAATCGTGTTCGGCCTTTAAGCTCCATAAACGAACGTGATAAATCGTTAGGATTAAAAGGGATTGTCAGATGGTTAGATATCGAAAGTTTTATTGCTAATGAAGAAGTTGAAAGAGTTTATACAGTTGATTATTTAACTATAGAAGGAGAATTTAATTTAGAAGAAGTTCCGCCACCGCCGCAATAATCTTAAATTCACTTTTATTCCATTTATAAATAAAAAAATAATTCAAGGACAGGTTGAGAGATGATAAAAATAATCGTTTTATCGTTTATCCTCTGCCTATACGGTAGTGAGGTTTTTTCACAACAAAAATTAGCAATAGAGAATTTAGGCTCTAAAGCAAAAAAAGAATGGCAAGTAAACTTTGCGTTGAAACCCAATTTAGCCAGATACTATGATTGCGCCTTGGTTGGAAAAAGCTCTTGTGATAGGAGCAAGCAAGGAGCGCTTAAATTTATCCTTATTTGATTTGAACATAAATTTACAAAATGCTAAAACGTGGAGGAAGTAGATAATGCGAAGCGAAAAAAATTAAAAGGCTGGTTGTTTTGTTATTTATTGTAAGTCTATTTTGGTTAAAAATATTCGAAGCAATTGAGAAAAAGTCAAAACCAAATTCAATTCTTTCAAGTTTTGGTTCAAAAGGTAACCTGTTTTGGAGATAATAAAAAAAGCCAGCTATGAAGTCAACTTTTTTATTCTGATTAAGTAGTTTCCCATCACAAATAATTTGACTTCCACAGTTTCAATATTTACTTTCTTTTGCTTTAAATGAAATTTTAAAAACACGTAATTTAAAACGATTTTTAGGAGATGTGAAAATGAGTTACCGTATTGAAAAAGATACGCTTGGTGAAATCAAAGTCCCATCCGAGAAATATTGGGGCGCACAGACTCAACGCTCAAAAGAAAATTTTAACATTGGCGGTCAATATATGCCAATTGAAATTATCCGGGCGTTTGCAATTTTAAAAAAAGCCGCCGCGTTAACAAATCAGGACAGTGGTATTTTAGCCAAAGAAAAAGCAGATGTTATTGCGCAGGTTTGCGATGAAATTTTAGAAGGAAAATTGGATGACCATTTTCCTCTGGTGGTTTGGCAAACCGGTTCCGGTACACAGTCCAACATGAATGTGAACGAGGTGATTTCCAACCGTGCCATTGAAATAAAGGGCGGGGAAATGGGCTCGAAAAATCCGATTCACCCTAATGATGACGTGAATAAATCACAATCCTCCAATGATACTTTTCCGACGGCGATGCATATCTCCGGTTACCAAATGCTCCTTGAAAATACTTTGCCAAAATTGCAGGCTCTGCAAGAATTGTTTGCTGCAAAATCCAAGGAGTTTATGAAGATCGTTAAAATTGGGCGCACACATTTAATGGATGCTACGCCTTTAACTTTGGGGCAGGAATTTTCAGGTTATGCTTCACAATTGGAGCATGGTATTCGTGCAATAAAAAATACGCTGCCACATTTGTCCGAATTGGCTTTGGGCGGTACAGCGGTTGGAACCGGCATAAATACACCTCCCGGATTTGCTGAAAATGTTGCTCAAAAAATTGCCGAAATGACCGGACTGCCGTTTGTTTCTGCCGAAAATAAATTTGAATCGCTTGCTGCCCACGATGCAATAGTCGAGACTTCCGGTGCGCTAAAAACGGTGGCAGTTAGTTTAATGAAAATAGCCAATGATGTTCGTTTGCTGGCATCGGGCCCACGTTGTGGTATTGGAGAGATTAATATTCCTGCTAATGAACCGGGATCTTCAATCATGCCTGGCAAGGTTAATCCAACTCAGCCCGAAGCTATGACTATGGTTTGCGCGCAAGTAGTTGGCAATGACGTAGCGATTAACGTTGGCGGCATGAATGGTCACTTTGAGCTTAATGTGTTCAAGCCGGTTATGATTTTTAATTTGTTAATGTCTGCCAGACTTATCGGTGATGCTTGCGAGTCATTCAACCTGAATTGTGTTGCCGGCATTACACCAAATGAAGCCAATATTAAACACAACCTGCAAAATTCCCTGATGCTCGTGACAGCTTTGAATCCACATATTGGGTATGACAAGGCAGCACAGGCCGCTAAAAAGGCTCATGCTGAAGGCACTACGCTTAAAGAAGCCGTTGTTAATTCAGGCTTTTTAACAGGAGATGAGTTTGATAAATTTGTAGTACCGGAAAACATGGTCGGCGATCTTCCTGCATAATAAAATATAATTCTCGCGGATAGAAATGTCCGCGAGAATACAGTTTGACTCCATAATTGCTGTTCAAAAAAACGGTTTATCTGAGAAGAAATAACATTTTACTTGCAAATAAGGTGTTATGTGCTTATATTTTAAGCGTTTAAGCAGATTTCGAATTTCTAAGCTCAATTCTCAAAATTATTGTCTTTTGAAGTTTTCATTAATTACGATGTGTATTTTTTTCCAATTCAACCTTGACTTATAGATTTTTGGTAAGATCGTGAAAATAAATACAATAAAGATGTTTGAAAGTTTGAGTGGCAGATCAAAATCTGTGTCTGCTTTTTTAGCGATACTTTTGCTTCTCCCTTTTTCACTTTTTGCGCAGCAACAATTGGAAAGTATGTGTGATACTACAATAGTAGTATCAGGCGATAATACTATAATTGATATTGAAAACATTCTTGTCCCCAAGCTTGGTAAAACCGTTGGCGAAGTCATTGTTGTGGAAAAGGAAGATGAGGCTAACAATAGGGGTAATGCCAGGAAAACGGCTGCGATAATAAATGTTCTTGAAGCCGGTACATACGAAATCTACTCCAGAGTCCTTTATAGTGATAACGTTTTAGAGCAATTCAACGAGAGTTTTTTTATTCAACTTTGTGAGTTTTCGGCAGACGTTCCTTGTTTTGGCAGCAGCAGTTTTGGAAAATTGGATTGTGTTTTGCCATGTGATCCCAACGCAGGTAGTGAAAGAGTTGTAATTAAAGATGTGAATATTGAAACTGACGTGAGTAAAAAGGCTGGTACATTTATTCTTGCGCCGGGGAAATACACTATTTGGCTTAACCATTTTTCTCTCATTGCAGAAGATTTTAGAAAATTTTTAAACCCTGACGCAAATGGTCAGTTTTGCGAGCCAAATGCAAATATTGATGATTGTTTCAATAAAGATAGTGTACATCTTCTCGGTTTGGAAATTAGAAAAGTTGCTTCTGCTGATCCGGACTTGCTGGTTGAGAAAGGTGTGGATAAATTGGAAGCTCAACCCGGCGATACACTTGCTTATTCTGTTAATATTACAAATGTGGGTTCTGATACGGTTTTTAATGTGAAATTAATAGATGATATTTCTGATTTTAAAAATAAAATCATATTCAATCAAATTCGTCTGACCTCGCCAGCCGGACAGTTTAATACAAATAAACTTTTTAACCCACAACCAACTTCCACATTTTTTTTTGGCGATAGAATCTCTGTAAACTCGGAGGAATTAAGGTTTTCTCCCGCCGATACCATAAACATTAACCTTACTCCCGGACAAGTCATTAAGGTCGAGTATGATGTGATTTTAAAAGATTCATCTTTTTTCACAAGTTTTTTTGATACGCTTGAAAATTTCGCCGTTGCCACCGGCTCTTGTGAGGAAAACATAAGTAACAATAGCGCATCGGTTGCTGTGGTGGTTACGGATACAACGCAACCACCTCCTCCACTTAATTATGATTTGGAGATGGACAAAACAGTTTCGCCCGGACGAGTTAAACCGGATTCAATATTTCAGTACGTGCTGACTGTTACCAATCATGGGCCCGGCATTGCTGCGGATATTTCAGTCAGCGATGTTGTTCCTGTTTCGGTGAGTATTGATTCGTCGAGCTTGACACGACCTTTTACCGTCAGCGGCGATAGTCTGCTTTGGGACATAACTAGCCTGGGTGTTGACTCCAGCGAAGTAATTCGCTTTGATGGCTTTGTTTCTGGTTCACTGAACCTACCTTCTGGTCAGGAATTTCCATTTACCAACACGAGCTTTGTCAGCGCCCCCGCAGATACTTTTCCTGATAATGATAGCAAGAGTGCAACAGTAATTGTCATTGCCGACTCCATACCACCCCTTCCGTCTAATTATGACTTGGAGATTGATAAAACAGTTTCTCCCGGACGAGTTAAACCGGATTCAATATTTCAGTACGTGCTGACTGTTACCAATCATGGGCCCGGCATTGCGGCGGATATTTCAATCAGCGATGTTGTCCCGGATTCGGTGAGTATTGATTCGTCGAGCTTGACACGACCTTTTATCGTCAGCGGCGACAGTTTATTCTGGAATATAGCGAGCTTGGCAGTTGACTCCAGCGAAGTAATTCGTTTTGATGGCTTTGTAGCCGGTTCACTGAACTTTCCTTCTAACAAGGAATTTCCATTTACCAACACCGGCTTTGTGAGCGCGTCCCAAGATACTTTTCCTGATAATGATAACAAAAGTGCGACAGTAGTTGTCATTGCCGACTCCATACCACCTCCTGGGTCCAAGTATGATTTAGAGATAGATAAAACAGTATCCCCTGACCGGGTAAAACCGGATTCAATATTTCAGTACGTGCTGACTGTTACCAATCATGGCCCCGGCATTGCTGCGGATATTTCAATCAGCGATGTTGTCCCTGATTCGGTGAGTATTGATTCGTCGAGCTTGACACGACCTTTTATCGTCAGCGGCGATAGTTTATTCTGGAATATAGCGAGCTTGGCAGTTGACTCCAGCGAAGTAATTCGTTTTGATGGCTTTGTCTCTGGTTCACTGAACCTACCTTCTGGTCAGGAATTTCCATTTACCAACACGAGCTTTGTCAGCGCACCCCAAGATACTTTTCCTGATAATGATAGCAAGAGTGCAACA
>JAJDAE010000070.1 GCA_029262035.1 Candidatus Zhuqueibacterota bacterium | reverse complement strand
GAAGGGGACGACATTGTACATTTTATCTATCAGGGTGAAGCCAATGATATGGGGTTGATGGGCGATCTTGTGGGTTGGCGCTTCGACCGTCCCATGCACCGAATTGCCGGTACCGACTTGTTCTATTACTCCTCCCGGCTGGAGTCTGATACCGGGTTAATCTACAAATTCCTGAAGGACTTTCAAACGCCGTTGGTGGATTCACTTAACACGAGAACAATGCCTACTATGTTTTATGGGCCGGCCTCCTGGTTCAATATGCCGAAGTGGGAAAAACCAGATTTCCTCGAGGCGACTGCTTCCCAAACGGGGAGAATCGACTCGTTGCAATTCAAAAATACCCTAACCGACAGCTCCCGTGTTTTCGAGGTTTATTTACCAGCAAACTATGACGAATCTTCCGAAGCATATCCCGTGGCGTATATGCATAGTGCCAGGGGCGCCAGAGGATTGGGCAATATCACCAATGCTTTGGATAATTTGATCGGCAGTCGCATTCGGCCGGTGATTGTGGTTTTCATGCCGACGTTTTACGATGGCGACTACAACGAGTATATGGGTGACAGTCGAGATGGTTACTTACAGATTTTCGTCGATGAAATCATTCCGTTGGTTGAGAAAACTTACAGGGTTCTTCCCGGAGCAAAAAACAGGGCAACCATTGGCCATCTGACCAATGCCGGTATGGCCTTTTATTCTACTTTCAAACACAGACAAATTTTTGGAAAACTGGGCATCCAATCTATGTGGTGGGATGGCAAAGAAGCAGCAAAATACAGCCAGTTACTTGCCCCGGTTGAGCAAGACAAGCTGCAAATTTATTATGATTGGGGCAAATACGATTTCCGTAGTCCGCAAGAAAGCATGAATCTAATTGAAGCAAGTCCCAATGTTGCCAGACTGTTGAAAACACGAGGCTTTAATTTTGTCGGCGGAGAAGTAAATGCCGGTACCGGGTGGAGCAGCTGGAAGAATCGCCTGGATCGCCTGTTTGTAACACTCTTTCCCCTTTCGGATTAACGCCTCATCGGATAAGGTCGGGTCCATCTCCCGCCCTTACCTCACAACTCACGTCCAGCGCGGGTCTGCGCTGGGCGTTCCACCAAAAAATTCAAAGTCTAGTGAGAAAAACTCTTTGCCATTGAACAAAGATATTTTTACACTCAATGAACCTTCATAAATAACGAGTTTAATCCATGAATACTATTTTAAAAACTTTGGCTATTTTTACTTTTCTCAGCACGAGCTTATCGGTTTCCGTGCAGGCATCAACCATTGCAGGTGATACCCTAAAAGTTCTTACTTTCAATTTATTCGGCATGCCTGATAGCGGTTGGCCAACTCGAATAGGGCAAATCCTGGATGAAGCAGAAGACCTACAGCCGGATTTAATCGCCCTTCAGGAAGTCATTGAGCCGGGCGGAAGCCTTGAACTAAGAGCGAAGGAAATCGCAGATTCACTGTTCAACAGAACCGGCATTGGATATGATTTTGTGTACGAACGCACGCACTTTTCCTGGAGCACCTGGTTTGAAGGTGTGGGGATTCTCAGCCGTCATGTCATTCTGGATAGCGAAGCCAGAGCTTTGCCGCCGGGTCTGTTTCCACGCGCTGTTGTTTGGGCCAGAGTTTTGACCGGAGCCGGAATTGTAAATTTTTTCAGCACACATCTTTCGTTCAGCAACCAGGAGCCTCAAAGGCTACAACAGGTGCAGGCAATCAAAAATTTTGTAACAGAAAAAAGCGCTGACAGTCTGGCAATTGCAAATATCGTCTGTGGCGATTTTAATGCAATCCCGGACTCACCTCCCATTCAATTGATGACTACTCTCGATAATGAAGGTATTCAGTTTATTGATAGTTGGGCTAAAGCTAATCCGGGGCAGCCCGGGCTAACCATCCCATCCGACAATCCCAATGCCCGCATCGACTACATTTTTGTTAAGGGCGAAGAAAAAGCGAGTGTGCTGAATTCAAAACTGGCGTTCACTCAGCCAAACGCAAATGAACTTTATCCCTCAGACCACATAGGCGTTTTTTCAACTCTGTTAACAGACATCCACAAATTCGAGATCAACCTGCTATCCCCATCTGCAGGAGAGGAGGTTTCCGGCGAAACATCGATTTCCTGGACAATCGACCCAGAGCTCGAATCCGTAACTACCCGAATTTTTATCAGCGATGATGCTGGCAAGACCTGGCGCGTTTTATTTACGGGTGAACTTCCTGCGAATTCATTTTCATGGAATACTTTACAAACCTCGGATGGAACGCAAAACATTATTCGGGTAGCAGCCAGTGGCGATACCAGTTTTGGCCTGGCTCAGTCGGATATTTTCACCGTAAATAACCCCGGTAACTCGGCGCCGGAATTGCAACTTCAATCTCCGCAAGGTGGTGACCTGTTGCAGGGAGTCCATTTAATCAGATGGAATGCCTCAGATGCAGATGGCGATGCACTTTTCTTAACGCTGGAACTCAGCAGTAATTCAGGTCTCACCTGGCAGGAGCTGGCAACAAATGAACCCAATGATGGCTCCTTTTCCTGGAACACCGAAAAATATGCAAATTCCCTTTTTTATAAATTGCGAATTAGCGCTTCAGATTCTACTGTTGAGACGATTGAAACATCAAACACATTTGAAATCCGAAATGAAAGAGGCGACTTTCCCGAATCACGTTTTGAGCATTTAGAGGGCCGGGGTAATGGATTTATCAAAGGCAGCGTGATTGATTCAACGATGTTAACAAATCATTTCTACAGAGTCACTTTTAATGATACTTTATCCGAACAAAAGAAATATGATGTCTTTGATTTAGATGAAAACGAGTTCGTGCTGCAAGCTGCTACCGAAATGGATGGAACTACAGAAGGACCGGCTTTTGACGGTTTGCGATTGATCATATTTGATTACAAAAACGCAGCAGTAAATTCGGATAGCACGGGATGGACTGTGGGTGCATCGACCTTGAACTTTTCAATTTCGACGCCGACAGTATTTATCGATGGCCAACAAGTGCAAAGTGTGCCCTATCCCGCTGATTATAAAATAACAATCGCAGATGAAGTAATTGACACCACCAGCACAGCCTTTGGTTTCGCACCAAAACCGGTTAAGTTTTCAGTTTGGAATCTGACTAAAGACAGAAAAAGCGATATTCTTTTTACAGAATTTGATAACAACCAAACCATAACGGATCTCGATAAAGTCACAATCCTTGAACCGGATGAAAACGGAGACCTCCTGCTTAGCTGGGCACTGTTTTTTAGCGGGGCGAGAAACCACATCCCTCCCGTTCCAGGGGATGAATTTAGGCTGAAGACGTTTAAACCTTTCACCGGCAACGACGTTTTTCAATTTAAAGGCAGCCTTTTGCCAACTTCTGTCGCCGGCAAAAGTACCAGCGGATTGCCTCGTAACTTTGAACTTTTTTCGAATTATCCAAACCCATTTAATCCATCAACCACCATGAGTTACTATTTGCCCAAAGCCGCTCAAGTCAAACTTTCAGTTTACAATTTGCTTGGCCAAAAGATTGAAACTTTGGTTAATAAAAAACAACCTGCCGGCAAACATTTTATAAATTGGGATGGTAAAAACCACGCCGGTCAGGCAGTGAGCTCTGGTTTGTATATTTACAGAATTAAGGCCGGTAATATCAACAGATCGGGAAAGATGGTATTGTTAAAATGAAACGCCATGCAAAACACCGGGTGTTTCGTGGTTGAAATTGCTGAACTGGAAACCAAGCGCCTCAAATTACGCCAGTGGCAAGCAAGTGACTATGCACCTTTCACAAAACTATGCGCAGACCCGGAAGTAATGGAATATTACCCAAACACCTTGACGAAATCAGAAACCGACACCTTCATTCAAAAAGTTAAATCTCTTATTTCAAAGAGAGGTTGGGGGTTTTGGGCTGTAGAATTAAAATCAACAAATCATTTTATTGGGTTCACAGGGCTGCATCAACCGGAGGCCGAACT
>JAJDAE010000069.1 GCA_029262035.1 Candidatus Zhuqueibacterota bacterium | reverse complement strand
TTTGTGAGTTTTCGTTCAGGCATTAGTTAACCGAGCGACTTGTTCTGGATATAAAATAATGGAACCATTTAAAAATATTTACAACCAAACCTTTTTTGAAGAGTTTACAAAAGCTCTGCAGGCGGCTCTGCCAAAACTTGATAAAACTTCGTTCTTAAATCACATTTATGATGATGAGTGGGAAAGCAGAGAATTAAAACAGCGAATGCGGCACATTTCCACAATTCTAAGAGAGTACCTGCCTAGCGACTACAAAAGCGCTGTAATTCTAATACTTAAATTAATAGAGTATCTCAAAGAAAATCAATATGGGTTGTCATTGGAATATATGTTTCTTCCTGATTTTATTGAGCAATATGGTTTAGAGGATTACGAAATATCTGTCAAAGCACTAGAAAAAATCACTCAATTTACCAGTTGCGAATTTGCCGTTCGTCCTTTTATCATCAAATATCCGAAGAAAATGATGAAGCAAATGTTGTTGTGGTCAAAGCACAAACATCATGGCGTCAGACGTTTCTCAACAGAGGGGTGCCGACCAAGACTGCCCTGGGCCATGGCATTACCGGCTTTAAAAAAGAATCCTGAACCGATTATTCCAATCTTGGAAAATCTAAAAAATGATGAATCGGAATTTGTAAGAAAGAGTGTGGCGAATAACTTAAACGACATCGCAAAAGACAATCCTGATACCATTATTGCTTTGGTGAAAAATTGGCAGGGTCAAACAAAAAATACCGACTGGATAATCAAACACGGAAGCAGAACACTTTTAAAGCAAGGCAATCCGGAGGTCATGGGAATCTTTGGTTTTGGTTCTGTTGAAAGTATCAAAGTCGAAACTTTCAAAATTCTAACTCCCAAAGTTAATATCGGGGGATTTTTGGAATTTACATTTCAATTAAAAAACAACAGTAAATCCCCCGCCAAAATAAGGTTGGAATATGGGCTTTATTATCAAAAAGCAAATGGGAGTTTAGCCAGAAAAGTATTTAAGATAAGTGAGAAAGAGTACGCAGGAACGTCAGTAACTGCTGTCAACCGGAAGCACTCCTTCAAGCTGATAACAACAAGAAAGTTCCATACAGGCAGGCATCAATTATCCATAATTATTAATGGAAATGAATTTGAAGTAATTGATTTTGAGTTGCTTTAACCTGAGTTTGTTTAATAATTAGTGCTTGACCGAAAACCAAAAATTCCACGTCATTCTGAACACAAAATCTAATAAAGTGCTTTTCAAGATCGCCGCCGCCGTGTGAAGAATCTCTCACCTTGCAGGAGATTCTTCGCGCATCATCTTCTGCTTCAAGTGCCACATTTGAGGGTTCGCGTTCAGAAAGACAGCGCCCAGGAGTTCTCGTTCGCACACTAATTATTCTGAGAAGATTATT
This sequence comes from Candidatus Zhuqueibacterota bacterium, assembly GCA_029262035.1. GTDB lineage: Bacteria > Zhuqueibacterota > Zhuqueibacteria > Oceanimicrobiales > Oceanimicrobiaceae > JAJDAE01. The sequence goes on along the minus strand of JAJDAE010000069.1, from coordinate 4,065 downwards.
GTTAGAATACTAAACCTTTCAAATCTGAACCTTTTCCAGGTTAATGGTGGCTAAGGTTTTTATCCCTTCAGCTTTATGCCCTGATCCTTTTTAGTTTTTGAAAGTGGTGCTGAACCCACTACCCAAAATGGTAAATATTTCCAGTTGTACTTTTGCCTGTATAAAGGTTTAACTCAGGTTGACATTTTGAAATATTTGTCGTATTATCATCCTGTGAAAATTGCCTTCACAGGGCAGTTCTCTAGATTATAGAAATTTTCGTTACATCACTTGGGAGAAAGTGAAATCTTGGTAGATTCGTTTAAATGCTTCATGGCGGGGTTAATAGATTACGCCGGCCTTTTTCCACCGGCTAAATTGGAATTAGAACCCGCCATCAAAAATTATGCATCTTATCTTAATGGCTCTGAGAAATGGATGCTTTCAAACTTTATTATTCCTGCTCAAAAATTGCCAAAGCTCACTCCTGAAATGATGGCGTTGTTTGATGATACGGGTGGTTTAAATTTTTCTGTCATCAGTCAGAGTTTTAGAGAGGATGTTCAAACCATTGTAGAATTTCGGGATAAGTTTCCCGCACAAATTCGTCTCAATTTTATTGAAACAAAACTACATGCTGCCGATAATATTTCGCAGGCAATTTCTTCAAACAATAAATGTTTGCAGCAAAAAGATTTAAGTTTACGGGTTTTTTACGAAAGCTCATTTAAAGGCGATTGGCAAAGTAATTTGCAGCAAGCAACGATAACTATATCAGAAGCCAACGAGGAGTTTGGCCGCAATGATGGCTTTAAATTGCGTTGCGGTGGCGTGGAACCATCCATGTTTCCTTCAATACAGCAGGTTGCCACGGCAATGCAGGTTTGCCGGGATACAGGCTTGGCCATGAAGTTTACCGCCGGGTTACATCATCCCATACGCCATTTTGATGAAGCCATTAAGGTGGACATGCACGGTTTTATGAATATTTTTGTTGCTGGAATGTTGGGTGCTGAACAGGACTTGGAGGTGCATGAGATTCAAGGAATTCTGGCAGAGGAAAATCCGGAAAACTTTATGTTTACGAAGAGTGGTTTGCGTTGGAACGATTATGAAATTTCAAGTGAAAAAATTTCGACTTTGAGAGAAAATAAATTTATTTCGTACGGAAGTTGCAGCGTTGATGAGCCACGCGAAGACTTGGAAGCTATAGGATTATTAATATGAAATCATTTGTTCAATACGAATCGGATTGCCATTTTCCGATTCAGAATTTACCATACGGGATTTTCAGCACAAAAGCGAATTCTCAAAAAAGGGTAGGCGTAGCTATTGGGGATCTCGTTCTGGATCTGGCCTTAATGGAAAAGGAAGGTCTATTAAATTCAAACCATTTTTCAAAATCTTCCCTAAATTCTTTTATGGCGGCAGGCCGAAACAGCTGGTCAACTTCCCGAAAGGAGATTCAGAATTTACTTTTAGATACCACAGCAACCCTACGAGATAACGCTGATTTACGGAAGCATGCTCTTGTTGCCATATCCGATGTTACCATGCACCTTCCTGCTGAAATCGGTGATTACACGGATTTTTATTCATCACGCCAACATGCCACAAATGTTGGAACAATGTTTCGGGATCCTGATAATGCCTTGTTGCCGAATTGGCTGCACATCCCAGTTGGCTATCATGGACGTTCAAGTTCAGTGGTAATTAGCGGCACGCCAATTCACCGGCCTAACGGGCAAACCGTGCCGGGCGATTCAGAAACACCGGTATTTGGACCCTGCAAGTTAATGGATTTTGAACTTGAAATGGGATATTTTGTTGGCCCCGGAAATGAGTTTGGCAAGCCCGTTTCTATCGAAGATGCAAACGAGCATTTGTTCGGATTAGTCTTGGTGAATGATTGGAGCGCGAGAGATATTCAAAAATGGGAATATGTGCCGCTTGGACCTTTTCTTGCAAAAAATCTGGGCACTTCCATTTCGCCCTGGGTCGTTCCCATGGCAGCTCTGGAGGAATTCCGTATTGCCAATCCGGAGCAATCACCGGCGCCACTTCCTTACTTGAAAAGCAGTGAGAAATGGACCTACGATATTCAGTTGGAAGTCGCTCTCACCACGCCTGACCTGCAAAAGCCGGCAGTGATCAGCCATTCCAATTTTAAATATATGTACTGGAACATGGCGCAGCAGTTGACGCATCATACCATAACTGGCTGTAATCTGCAGCCGGGTGATTTGCTTGCCAGCGGCACCATTAGCGGCGAAACCCCGGGTTCCTACGGTTCGATGCTGGAATTGTCCTGGAAAGGCACAAAGCCTGTCGAGCTCCCGAATGGTGAACAACGTAAATTTCTAAAAGATGGTGATACGGTCATAATGACCGGTTGGGCACAGGGCGATGGTTACCGGATTGGTTTTGGAGAGACCACTGGTGAGTTGTTGCCTGCATTGAATTTATAACAATTTTAATAAGAAACTTTTTAAAGCGGAGATAATATTATGTCAGATTCTTTTCCCATAAACGGTGTTGACCACGTTGAATTCTATGTGGGCAATGCAAAGCAAGCAGCTCATTATTATCAAACTGCCTTTGGTTTCAGGCTTGCTGATTACAGCGGTCTTGAGACCGGTAACCGCGAAACGGCTTCATATGTTTTAGAACAAGGCAAAGTGCGATTTGTTTTAACCAGCGCTCTCGGGCCGGATTCTCCAATAGCCCGTCATTGCCTACTTCACGGCGATGGCGTTAAGGTAATTGGCATGGCTGTCCCCGACGCAAAAAAGGCCTTTGAAATGGCAACTCACAATGGCGCAACCAAAGCGATTTCATTCACTGAGCAAAAAGATGAAAATGGCGTGCTTCGTTTTTCAGCTATAAAATGTTATGGTGATACCATTATTAAATTTGTCGACCGCTCAGACTACCGAGGCTATTTTGCGCCTGGGTATCAGAATTCGAGTACAGCCAGCAATGGTAACGGCAGCTCAACTCGACATAAAGGCCTGGGTTTAGCTGTTGTAGATCATATCGTCGGCAATGTTGAGTTAGGGGCTATGAATCGCTGGGCTGATTTTTTTGCTAAGACCATGGGTTTTTCACAACTCATTCATTTCGATGAAAATGATATTGCGACAGAATATTCTGCGTTGATGTCTAAAGTCATGCAAAATGACAACGGCAAAATTAAGTTCCCGATCAATGAGCCGGCTGAAGGCAAAAAGAAATCTCAGATTGAAGAGTACCTCGATTATTACCAGGGACCCGGAGCACAGCATGTGGCGCTTTCAACCGGAAATATAATTGATACTGTTACAACTATGCGTTCTAACGGGATTGAGTTCTTGACTGTACCAACAACTTATTATGAAGAGCTTGAAGCGCGAGTGGGGAAAATTGATGAGCCGGTGGATAAGCTCGCCGAATTAGGGATTTTGGTTGATCGCGATGACGATGGTTACTTACTGCAAATTTTTACCAAGCCGGTTCAGGATCGGCCAACCGTATTTTTTGAAGTGATTGAACGCCACGGTAGTCGGGGCTTTGGTCAGGGTAATTTCAAAGCATTATTTGAGTCCATTGAACGGGAACAGGAATTGCGTGGAAATTTATAAAGTCGAGTTAAGAGACTCAACATCAGGGGGGGGCGGTTAAGTGTGAATAGTATAGAAACGAGCCGTCTACTACTACGGTTATGGAAAAATAGTGACAGCGATATATTTATTCGTTACTACGCCGACGAGAAAAATGCTAAATACGTTGGCGGACAAAAAAATGCCGATGAAGCATGGCGGCATATGGCTTTACAAGTCGGGCATTGGCAATTAAAAGGCTTTGGGTACTGGGCAGTTGACGAAAAAGCGAGTGGTGACTTCGTTGGATGTATTGGTTTGTGGCAATCTCCGGGCTGGCCGGAATTGGAACTTGGTTATTGGTTGGTGGTTAAATGCAAGATGAAAGTGCACCGCTTAATTTAAGATTTTTTTTTGATGTTTGGTTAATAAGAAAGCCGTTTTGGCAAAGCGTTACTGTTTGTTCCTTATGTTCTTTGAATACGGTTAAAGTTTCGGTTTTAAGGTT
>JAJDAE010000068.1 GCA_029262035.1 Candidatus Zhuqueibacterota bacterium | reverse complement strand
GTTTTTGATTTGGAGGGGTTGCAAGGCAGAGCATTATCTGCCTCGTATGTACCCGCGCCCGGTGAGTCCGGCTTCAAGAAACTAATGGATGAACTGTCCGAGCTTTTTATGCGGCATGAAAAGGCTGAGCGGGTTACTTTCAAATATCAAACGCAAATGTATTTTGGGCAATTATAAACCAAGCCTTCGACTTCGCTCAGGCTGAAGAAGCATTTCGGAAAAATATTTTGACAGGCTCGGTATAAATTTATCGAATTAAGAAACATAAATGGAGGGAAACGTGAACTTTAATAGATTAGGTTTTGCTTTGCTGGTAACGGCACTCTTGCTGCAAATATCAGTCGCTTTGGCTCAGCCCAAGTTGGTTACATTAAATAATTTAAGTGATGAATTTGAAGCGCTGTCGACGAAAATCAGTCCGGCTATCGTGCAAATTCTCGCCACAGGTTACGCGCCAAATATAAACCGGTCAGCCGGCGTTTTGATGAAACAACGAAGCAGCGGTTCCGGCGTCGTCCTCGACCCAGCCGGTTATATTGTGACCAACGCCCATGTCGTTGATGGCGCCAAAAGGTTGCAGGTGGTTTGTTCCCTGCCGGATGAAAAGGACGGCTCAATTTTGAAGTCGCGCGGGAAAATCGTTGGCGCACAGCTTGTGGGTATCGATCGGGAGACTGACTTGGCGGTGATACGGGTACAAGCATCTGGCCTGCAATCGCTGAAACTGGGTGATTCTGATCATGTTAAACAGGGGCAAATTGTCATGGCATTTGGCAGTCCTCTCGGCCTTGAAAACACCGTGACCATGGGCGTGGTCAGTGCGGTGGCACGCCAGCTTCGTAGCGAAGACCCGATGATTTATATTCAGACGGATGCACCGATCAATCCCGGTAACAGCGGTGGACCATTGGTGAGTATGGATGGTAAAGTAATCGGCATTAACACGCTGATTTTTTCACAATCCGGCGGCAGTGAGGGCATTGGCTTTGCCGCACCGAGCAACATTGTGAAGGCCATTTACGAACAGCTTAAAACCCACGGCCGTGTGCACCGCGGCGAAATCGGCGCAGTTGTGCAGACCATAACACCGGTCTTAGCGGACGGGCTTAAGCTGCCGGATGTTGGCAGTGTGATTGTAGCTGATGTTAAGCCGCACGGTGCAGCAGACAAAGCCGGGTTGCGTGTTGGTGATATTATCCTGAAACTGGACGATAAAGTGATGGAGAACGGCCGTCAATTTTATGTGAATTTGTACCGCAAAACCGTGGAACAAGCTGTGATTCTCGAGATTCATCGCGGCGAAGTCACTAAAATATTGAAAATAGAAATCACTTCGCGTCCGGACGATCCGGAACGATTTTCCGACCTGGTGAGCCCGGAAAGAAATCTTATTTCGCAACTGGGTATTCTGGCTTTGGATGTCACTGAAATTACGAAAAAGATGCTGCCGCGCTTGCGCATTGACTCCGGTGCAATCGTTGCCAATAACGCCAACCTGTTCTACGATAGCGATGCTTTCCAGCCTGGCGATGTGATTCACGCGGTGAACAATCAGGCCGTGACTTCCGTTGATGATTTTCGCGCTATTGTGGACAGTCTTAAAATTTATGATTCGGTGGTGGCGCAGGTGGAGCGGCGTGGGCAGTTGCTGTATGTTTCGTTTGAGATGGAATAGTATTTATAGGAATTAAAAGAAAAGGTGGGTTCACAAAACCCACCTTTTTATTTGTCGAAAATTTATTTTGCCGTCATAAGCTGCACCCGTTTTGCCTCCCAATCTTTTAGGACTTGCTCTACATTTTCCGGCTTACGCCAAAAAGCCACAAATGCCTCAAGGCCTGCCTGTGCCAGCTTTGCTTCCGTGTTAAATTCAAAAAGCGGCACCAGGACTTCGGTTTCTTTGACCTTTTCAAATAATCGTTTTTGCACATCGGTGTATAGGTTCTGGTCAATTCCCATATTGGCGTTGATCCGTTTCAATTGTTTGACATTGCTTGTTTGAGATTCAACGCTGCCGAGGTACCGGATAAGGTCCTTCGCCTTTGCCTGGTTCTTTGCTTTTGTGTGAAGGAACGAACCATATGCGTGGACAATTTCTGCAGAGGTTACTTTCGGGTTAATAACAGGCACAGGGAAAAAATCCATAACTTGCGCTGTTGAGTCTTGCAGAGATTCAAAGATCCACTCGCCCAGATTATACATTATTGCCTTGCCTGTAGCGATATCACGAATACCCTGCCCATAAGTATTCCAGCCGGTACTGTCATGAAAAGCATTGTGCTCGAAAAGCTGCGACCAGTGGTTGAAGACTTGACGGATTCTGTTGTCGGTATAAGGGATGTCTCCCTGCATAACCTGTTCGTGAAACTCCGGGCCATTCAATCTTAAATTTAAAATGGTAAACCAGCGTGCTACCGGCGGCGGCCAATCTGACGCCGCAACCGTGAATGGTGAATAACCAGCTGCATGGATTTTATCGCAAAGCGCCAATAATTCATCCCAGGTTTTGGGAGTCTGCCAGCCGTGTTTTTCAAAAATATCTTTACGATACCATATAGGGTTAAATTGAAATGCCTGGGGTACGATATATTGCTTGCCCTCATAAGTCACCATTCGTTTGAAATTTTCCGGGAATTGCTTATCCCAATTTTCTTCAATCCAGAGTTCACTTATATCTGCGATCTCACCTTTTTCAATGTGCTCACGATAAACGCCGCCAATAAAAGTGCCGGTTACATCGCCCATGAATTTTGTCTCAAATTTTCCAGGAACTTCGATCGGTACCGGATTAGAGTAGAGATTATTCAGATCATAACTTAATCTGTGCCCCTGGTTTTCTGATTTAAAATTTGCCAGATTTTTCATATCCCAGAGCCCGGCAGGCATACCGCCGAAAAAAACGATGTAGTTAAATGTCTTTTCTGTTCGTGGTGAAAAGTTTTCAGTCTGGTAGATTTTTGCTTTGAAATTTTGGGTGAAGAATTTTTTGCGGCGCTCATTTGTTTCAAATTTGGTGGCCAGGTCGAGCGCTATGTTGTAGCTTTGAATAGCCAGTGCATTATCCGTCATATTCAGATAACATTGTCCCAGGTTACTATGCGCCCTATAGTTTTCCGGGAAAAGTTCTACGTTGAGTTTTGAAAAGACCAATGCATCTTGAAGGTGCTCTTCCGCCATCAATTTCCTACTTAGTGTAGTGAGTTCACCGGCATCGAATTTATATTCATCTAACTTTGTTTTTTTGAGGTCATGGTATTTTTGTATCGCTGCATCTACGCCGCTTGTCTCAACTGTTTCAAATAAAACATCAACAATTGACTTTGTTTGCTCTTGTGCTTTGCAATTAAGCGTGAATAAAGAAAGTGACAGAAAAAGTATTAAATATCTCACTAACATAAATTTCCTCCTCGAAATTAAAAAATAAATTGATGTGTTTTTCCTTCCTCGCTAAAAGATATAGAAAATGAAAATTTGCTGCTTTACAAAAATTGCTAATTTATGACTTAATTGGGTAGAAGACGTTCCTGAGAAGGAGAGGTGTTAAAATGATTTTTGTATGCACGGGAGAATACAGCGGGGTTGTCAAACCCGAGGGTAAGACTGATTTCTGTAATTGGATCATCGGTTTGTCGGAGAAGTCTTTGTGCTGCTTGCAAGCGTTTTTGGGTAATATATTTGTGAGGCGTTAATTGAAAAACCTGTTTGAAAATTCGTAGAAAATGAAACTGTGAGAGACAGGCAGTCCTGGCAATTTCCGTGAGTTTTAAATTCTGAGTAAAACAAGAATCCATAAAATCTTTAGCGGTATGTAAACGGCGATACAATTCAACTCTTGTTGTGTGCTTTAATGCCGGGAGTTTTTCGATTTCTTCACTAATTAAACGATGTTTGGTAAGTAGCCCCAAAATGATAGCGTAAAACTGCTCATCAATCCATGACTGAGTAGTTATCCCGGCTTTTGAGTTGCAGTGAATTTGTTGGAAAATCGGGGTTAGGGTTTTATCATGTTGATAGAGTTTTTGGAAAAAAAGTAAAGGTTGTTCGTGGAAAAAGTCAGGGTTGTCCAGCAGGTAGTCCGATTGTTTTAGATGTCCGCTCAGCACCTCGTTTGCAAACCCTGAGCGAAAGAACAGGCAGAAAGATTCAGATTGCTCGTTCGAATCAATCTCACTGGCATAGGATTGCATATGGTTCAGGACGAGAAAATTTGAGGGCTCGACCGCATAAGGAACACTGTTTACTTCATATGCTTCCCGTCCCTTAAATACACATTTAATCGACAAAGGCCCGGAGTGCAGTTTGTAAGCTACATAATTTGAATAAGCGTGAAAGATTGTATTTTCCTGGTATAGCCGGGCATAGATTTCATCATCTTCAATGTTGATGCCCTTTGCGCCAGGAAAGCGGTTTAGGATCATTTTAATAAAGTAGATTTATATTTTAAATTGTATACGAGAATTATTAAAATATGATACAATAGAGATGACTTAATCTTCCACGTAATTTGTTGAAGAGCAATTAGGGTAGGAATTTATTCTGAATTATGCTTCCAGCCATTTGTACATTACGAAAGTATCAACAAATCCGAGTTTCTTGTGGCGGTAGGAATTGGGGACAGTGCCTACTATTTCGAATCCGAGTTTTTTCCACAAATTAACCGCGATCAGATTTGTGGAGACCACGGCGTTAAACTGCATGGCTTTGTAGCCTAACTTTACAGCACGTTCTTGTGAATGTTCACAAAGCTTTCTGGCAATGCCTTTGCCTCTGGATTCCGGCGCGACCATGTAACCGCAATTACAAATGTGGCTGCTTGGGCCGGTAGAATTGGATTTGATGTAGTATGAGCCAACCACATTCTCCTCATTTTTTATAACATAGGTTTCCTGCGGTTTTTCACACCAAAGCTCGTAGGCTGGGTTCAAGCCCATAGTCGGTTCAAAAGCATAGGTTTCTTCAGCCTGAATAACCTCTTGAAAAGTCGGCCAGAAAAGTTGAAAATCTTGTTTACTTATCAGCTTAATATTCATGTATAAAATAAAACAGATCGGTTAAAATTAAGCCTACCCAATACTTACAACTTAAAACTGCAGGACAAGATGGGTGTGCTTTCTATTGATGAAGGCTAATTTAATAACTGTTTGATTGATTTCAAAGTGAAATAAGCTTGGGTATGAATAGACGGCTTTGGAGGTAGGTAGTGATAATCAGGTGATTCTCAAAGATTACAGGTTCTAAATTAGAAACCCCCGAACTAAACATCAGGTCCGGGGGTTTTGAGGGTTGAACAAATTTTACAACGAAAACCACTTACTTACTTTTACCAGAAAAATATTCGTGGACTCTTCTTCAAATAGCTGTTCTACGCCGCGTTTGAATGAAAAGTTGCCATCACTGTCGTCTCCGCTGCGGTCTTGGGTCCAGACGAAGAAGACAGTTGAGCCAGGTTGGTATTCCCAGCGTACCACCAAATTCGAACGAAATTCCCGGAAGCTGAAATCGGGGAAGTCAAGTTCATAGTCCGAATTTCCATCTAAGTCCTGGTCAAAGTTTATGACCTCGTCTGCGTTATTGAATTCAAGTTGTGCATCGGTAAAGGTTTCAAACCGGTCGGAATAGCTGGCACTGCGCGGGTTGGTAATGCGCTTGAAATCGAGGTACTTGCCTGCTGAAACAAATGGTTGTCCATAATATTGAATAGTAAGATTCGGTGTTATGGCATAATCCACCCGCATTGTGATCCCCACTGTTTTTTGGTCCAGGCGGCCCAATAAATATTCATCCCCGCCATTAAAGTCAACGGTGTCGATATATTGCAGATCATTTTTGTTGAAATTCACAAATGGGTTTAATTGTATTTGGATGGAATTTTTTGGACGAAGTTCCAAGCGGAAACTCAGATTGTGTCTCCTTGAATGACCCCCATTCTGCCAAGAATTAGAACCATTCATGCCCAGGCGATAGGTTTTGCGATCATCCGTGGAAACGTTAAACCAATAGTTCCATCGTGCCGGAAATTTTAAGGCAGGGCCTCCGCGCAATTCGCTCGTCGAAAGAGAACCCTCGCGGCCAATGCCGTTCCAGAAGTTCCAGTAATTTTTTAACTGGCCGCCACCGTTGATATTTCCTCCCGAGAAAACAGATTCCTGGCCAAAGTTCCAGCCTTGCCACTGGTTGAAATTCATTCTCAGTTTTCTGAAAATCCCGACGGGTTTGTCAATATTATAACCGAGCCAGGTCCATTGCATTAACCGATCGGCCTGTCGCAGAAAACCCATATCGTTCAGCTCAAAGCCGGGGGAACGCCACATTGCACCCAGGCTGCCACGCAATTTGCCGGACATGCCGATGTTAAAATATCCCCCGTGTCCGGATAGTGAGGTTCGGGTTGAATCAAATGTCACATAGTCGGCATCGGGTCGCTGGTAATAGCGCTGCGAGGATTGCTGAATATCTGCAATTGCCCGACTGTCCCCCGTAACATTGCTAAACGTGGTTTTTAAATTCATGTGATATTTTTTTTCATGCCAGCGATGGCTCAAATCAAAACCGCCGGTATAGGCCGCTTTTGACAAATTGGCTTTCAGAGCGTCATGGTCGAGATCACGGTTTACTGAGGTGAAAATACCCCCCACCGATGTATTGCCTTTGTTGAAGTCCTTCTGCACCCGGCCAATAAAATAGTTTGTCAGCGGTTCAACAGTCTCTTGGCGGCGTGCACCGTTTAGGTCGATTGGGGCAATTTCTTTTTCTGTAATTGCGTTTAACACCCCAATGGAAAGCCCGCTCCTGGTTTTGCCGGAAAGCTTCATTGCGGTTAAAATGGAAGTGTTGTTTGGTGATAGAGTAGACTCACTGTCATCCAGCTCAGGTTCGTACTGTGGCTGCCGGCCAATACGCCGGGAATAAAATAATCGGTCATTGGAAAATCCGCCGTCACCGGTCATGACGCGGTATTCAAAAATATTATTACCTTCAATAAAAAATGTCCTCTTTTCCGGGAAAAATGTCTCAAAAGCGCTGAGGTTTACCTCCGATGGATCGGCTTCAACCTGACCGAAGTCCGGGTTGATGGTTACGTCCATGGTCAGGTCGGAGGTGACGCCAATTTTTGCATCGAGCCCGCCGGAGAGATTGGTTTCACGGCCTTTCGAAAATGGGTTGTCGGATTCTTTGGGTTGGCTTCTAAAATCACTCACGCCGTAGGGTAGAATTTCAATTCTGCGTGATTGTTTAATGTTTTGAATGCCGTGCAATTCGCCGAAATTACTTACCCAGCCAGGCGCACTATTCGGGATATACTGCCACACCGAGCGTTCATCTTTTCTGAAAAGACGCCGTGTAAGTTCTAACCCCCATATTTGTTTTCCCTTGTTAGCAAAACGCAATTGACTAAATGGAATTTTCATTTCAGCGGTCCAGCCTTCAGCATCGTGATTCACACCGACATGCCAGATCGGATTCCAGTTGGTATCCCAATTGTCGCCATCGTTCGAGATAAATTCATCGCCCTTTACACCTGCGGCGTTCACGGTAAATGAAAATGCTGTTCGATGATCGAAATAGCTGTCGATATTTACCTCCACCCAGTCTCCGTTAAAGCCGTCGCGGCGGGTTACGCGGCTGGTAATGGTTTCGGGTTGAGAGTCAAATGCTCGAATGCCGATGTAAAGATGCTCGTCATCATAAAGAATTTTGAATTGGGTTTTTTCGGTTGGCGCAGCGCCGTCTTCCGGTTCCCGCTGAGTAAAGTCGCCATGCCATTTGGCCTTTTGCCAGATGTTGTCGGAGAGTTTGCCATCGATCATTGGTGGGTGAGGATTGACACGAACTGCTATGGCTTTTTTTTGAGTCGCGTCAGGATTGGCCATTGCCAGAGAAAAAATAAAAACTGCAAATACTAAGGTTAAAAATTTTGAACTCATGATTGACCTCATAAATTAACAACGTTTTTTAATCAAATGGAGGCGACGAACTTTCTTCTTTTGTTAAGACAGAGTATTTTTAGAAAGGTTGCCTTTATTTTGAAAACATCCGGGTTTGAGTCCAAAAAAGGAGGCTCCGGCAGGAACTCAATAAGTAGATAGTCGTTTAAAGAAATCGATTAATCGAAATCAAAATTTATGAGGATGGAACTACGGATGAGCTTTTATAAAAATATTACAATGATTTTAATATGGATCTTACCAGCCTGTCTCTGCGCACAGCCGGATAATTCCGGGCTCGAAATTACCTACATCGCAAATGAAGGCGTTTTGATCGAAGCTTCCGGCAAAAAAATCTTGATCGACGCCCACCACTATCGCGGTAATTCACCGTATCTGCCCGTACCGCAGAATACTATCGAAAAAATGGTAGGTGGTTTTAAACCTTTTGATAAAATTGACCTCATCCTCGCTACTCACGTTCATGTCGATCACTTTGATGCTGAGAACGTTGGCCGCCACTTACTTAATAATGCCGCTACCAAATTTTTGGCATCAGAGCAAATAACCGGTTCTATTGAAAAATTTTTCAAAAAATATAGCTTGATAAAAAAACAGATTTTAACAGTTACGCCCGAGGTAGGTTTTTCTGATGAAATCAAAGTAAATGAAATACCCGTTAAATTGCTGGGTATGAAACACGGTTCTGACCGATTCTCTGATATAGAAAATATGGGATATATTATAAAATTAGGGAAATATAAAATTTTGCATGTTGGCGATGCAGATGGAAAAGTGAGCAATTTTAAGCCGTTCCATTTTCCCAACGAAGGCATTGATGTGGCTATT
>JAJDAE010000067.1 GCA_029262035.1 Candidatus Zhuqueibacterota bacterium | reverse complement strand
ATTCTCTCAATGGCCGGTAACGGTCGATTATATGCAACACGAATTCAGATTGGCGTGTCAAAATACTTGATTTTATAAACTAAATGATTTATATTCTCGTCGCTATTTTATCGGTAGTAATTTTTGACCTGCCGGGGTGGTGAAATTGGTAGACGCGCTGGACTCAAAATCCAGTAGGCTTCGGCCTGTGAGGGTTCGAGTCCCTCCCCCGGCACTTTTATTATTCATACCATTTTAATATTAACCCAAAAAATCAAAATTATTCGAATGAAGCTTACAGTGCTTACAACTTTTGGCGTTCTAATTTCCGGATTTGCATATTTTGTTCTTGGTCAGGGATATTGGGCATTAGCTTTCCTGGCCGTTTTTACCCTCGTCACTCGTTTTACAAAGGACTATTCAAACTTAGGCATGGCCACTCAGGCGCTGTTTGTTTTTTGTGGAATTTCAATTGGGATTAATGAAGTAGGTATTAATTATCCGTACTCCCTGGTAATTATTCTTACCGGGTTAATCTGTTTGATATTTTTTGAAGGTCCCGAGTGGGGTTTATTCAGATTAGGCTTTGGCAAAACACATCTTTTTTTCAAATTATCAATGGCTCTTGCTGTTTTGTTTAGCCTTGTAATTTGCGGTTATGTCTATTGGAATTATGGTAACATAGATAATCCGGTTCCTCTTGAATGGCCCATTGACGCGATCTTGATTTTAGGTTTGGGTTTCGCGCTTTTTATGGCCATTATGAACGAGATGATTTTTCGAAGCTTTTTATTTCAAAGAATTGAGGCTGCTGCCGGATCGGGTGTTGCAAATTTATTGCAAGCAATGTTTTTTGGGTTTATGTGGTACAAAGTGCCGGTTACAAATGGCGTTCCCGGGATTCTATTGGGTGGAACATTTGGGTTTGCGTTGGGTTACCTGGCCCAAAAAAGTGGTAGCATTTATCTATCTATGTTTGTACATTTTTTGGTCATTTTTATATTATTTATCGAATTGACCCTTCTTGGAAAATTATAAGGAAACAAAGTTAAGCACTGCATCACCGGTTAAGTTTATCGTGGCTTGTACTTATTCAGAACCCCTATTCTTCCAAAAATTTTTGGAAACCTTCACAGAAATATATGGTAAGTCCGACATGCAGACGGATGAATTTGCCTTCGCGCATACAGCGTACTACGAAGCGGAAATGGGGCGTGGTTTAAAAAAAAGATTTATAAGTTTTGAAGATATCGGTGCCAGAGAGAAAGTTGTCGAGCTCAAATATCTCGCGTTGGAGTTAGAGGGGAAGTCTGCTGTAAAAATGAAGAGAAGAATTAATATCGATCCGGCGTATCTCGAATTGTCCAAGTTAGTAGTTTCTACCACCAAAAATTTTGCTCACCGTATTTACATTCAAAAAGAAATTTTCGGAGATATTCAACTCCAATACAAAGATAAAAAGTTCCTACCGCTCGAGTGGACTTTTCCCGATTATAAAACTGAGACTAACCTTGCTTTTTTCACAAAAGTTCGAAATATTTATGCAGCACAATTAAAGGAATCATGAAAGATACGTCTTACAAAAAGTCCGGCGTTGATATAGAAGCGGGCGAACGCGCTGTCAACAGTATCCAGGATATGGTTGCCGGAACCCATTCGGGAAATGTATTAAAAGGTATTGGCCTGTTTTCCGGGTTTTATGAACTCGATATTCAAAAATATAAAAAGCCGGTAATTGTTTCCAGCATTGACGGTGTTGGCACCAAAGTAAAAATTGCCGAATTAATGGGAGTTTACGACACTGTCGGCCAGGATCTTGTTAACCATTGTATAAACGATATTGCGGTTTGCGGCGCTTCTCCTTTGGTGTTCCTGGATTACATAGCTGCGGATAAACTTGACGTCCAGGTCGTAAGTGAAATTGTTAAGGGCATGGCGGTCGCTTGTAAAGAATCCGGTTGTGCTTTGGTTGGTGGTGAAACCGCAGAGATGCCTGGTGTTTACATGAAAGATAACTTTGATCTTGCCGGTTCCATTACGGGGGTGGTTGAAAAGGACGAAATCATTGATGGGTCTGAAATCAAGCAGGGTAACGTTCTTATTGGAGTCCCATCCAGCGGATTGCACACGAATGGCTTTTCTCTTGTGCGCCATATTCTTTTTGAGGAAAATAAATTTAGCATCGGGCAACATATCCCTGAGTTTGGTCAGACGCTTGGAGAGGAGTTGTTAGCCGTTCATAAAAGTTACCTGCATTTGATTCAAGCGGCTATTAAGACCCACTTAGTTTTGGGCATCGCGCACATTACCGGAGGAGGAATTGTCGGTAATACATCCCGGTTGCTTCCTGAAAATTTAGGATTAAGAATAAACTGGAACGCCTGGACTTTGCCACCACTTTTTGAACTTTTGCAGAAAAAGGGAAATGTTTCATTTGAAGAAATGCAAAAAGCTTTTAACTTGGGGGTGGGTCTTATTTTTATTGTAGCTGAGTCTGCGGCGGAGAAAATTTTAGAAATATGTAAACTGCAGGATGAAAGTGCTTTTATAATGGGCGAGGTCGTTAATCTTTAAACAAGAAAAGGTGATATCTTGGCAGAATTTGCGATAATTGGTTCTGGAAGCTGGGGAACAGCGCTGGCAAGAATTTTGGAAAGAAATGGTCATGAGATATCCATGTGGGATCGGGATACAAAACATCTCGCAGCCATGACAAAAGATAGAACGAATGAGAAATATTTACCCGGATTTAATTTTTCTGACAATATAAAGATTGATGGAGACCTGGCATCCGCAACCGGAAGTAAGGATGGGATCATTTTCGCTGTGCCTTCTCACGGGGTACGGGAGGTCTTGAAGAAAATTCCAAAAGTAGATCCAAAAACGGCAGTGATAAGCGTAGCAAAAGGAATAGAAAATGATACGCTGCTGCGGGTAACTGAAATTCTTGCAGAAAAATATGCCCCGGAAAAAATTGCAGTACTTTCCGGTCCAAGCCATGCAGAGGAAGTGTGTCAGGACGTACCGACTGCGGTTGTTGTGGCATCGCAAAATCATGATACTGCACAATGGTTTCAACAATCTTTGATGTCTTCGACTTTTCGCATTTATACCCACCAGGATGTGGTTGGCGTGGAGCTTGGTGGCGCTTTAAAGAATGTCGTAGCTGTTGCTGCGGGTATGATTGACGGGGCTGGCGGAGGGGATAACACCAAGGCGGCCTTGTTAACGCGCGCTCTTTCTGAAATAACACGGCTGGGTACAAAGCTCGGCTCCGACTCTTTGACTTTTGCCGGTCTTTCCGGTATGGGAGATTTGATCGTAACGTGTATGAGCCGGCACAGCAGGAACCGTTATTTGGGCGAGCAAATCGGAAAGGGTAAAACCCTTGAGCATACACTATCTGAAATGGTTATGGTCGCCGAGGGAGTTAAAACTACAAAATCTGCTTATCAGCTTGCGCAAAAATATGATGTTGAGGTACCCATTATTTCAGAAGTTTACAATGTTCTTTTCAACACAAAAGACCCGAAACAAGCTATGTTTGATTTGATGACACGCGCAGCAAAATTTGAAGATTGGGGATAAATATTTGTCATGATTAAATCAATGCTGCTACCGGTAGATGGGTCGGTTTATACCGACGCACAAGTAAAATGTGCCATAAAAATGGCCAAATCCTTTAAGGCAAAAGTTCGACTTTTATCTGTTGTGGATGTAAGGATTTTTGAATGGGCCACAGTTAGCGGTGCCGAAGGATTTGTGCCGGTTGTTCCTTCAACTGCTTACAAGGAAGAGTCAAAAAAAATGCTTGATTCCAAAGCTGATGCCGTTTTGGAAAAGTGCGTTTCGATGGTTGAAAGCGCAAAAGTTAGCTACGATGTTGAAAAAATACACGGTTCGCCATCCGATATAATTTTAGAAAAAATCCCACTGGTTGACCTTTTGATAATGGGACGCCGTGGCGAGTTTGCAAAGTGGCGCAAGAAGTTATTCGGCGCGACCCTTGATGCGGTTATTCGTCAGTGGAATAAACCTTTACTCACAACACCGCAAAAATTTAAGCCAATAACCAATATTCTTGTCGCATACGATGGCAGTGAAAAAGCGAATAAGGCTTTGCAGTTGGCCGGATTTTTTGCACAGAATCTAAAATCAAAAATTGCAATACTCTCAATCTCGCATCATCAAAAAAGAAGACAAAAATTTCTGGATGAAGCGTCTGAATATCTGGAACCTTATGGACTTGAAGTAGAATTAATTGGTGTTGGCGGGCAGCCGGAAAAAGAGATTACCCGCGTATCGGATGAAATGAAGTGTGGTCTGATAATGATGGGCGCATTTGGTCATTCGAGAATTCGGGAGGCTTTACTGGGAAGCACAACAGATCACGTAATTAGAAATTCGAACACTTCGGTGCTCTTATCAAAATAGGATGAATTAGGAAAAAAGGAAAAACAGTATGTCTGAAAATGTTTACATCGCCGATATTGCGAAATACGCTGACAAGGAAGTTCAAATTAAAGGCTGGCTTTATAACAAAAGGCACAGCGGAAAACTCTGGTTTTTACAGGTTCGGGATGGCACGGGAATTATTCAATCCGTTGTTTTTAAAGGAAGTGTCAGTGATGAGGTTTTTAAGAATTGTGAAGAGCTGACCCAGGAATCATCCGTGACTGTCACGGGTACTGTAAGTGCGGATAAGCGTTCTGCCATCGGTTATGAAATTCAGGTAAAGGAGCTTGAAATTGTCAGTGTTTCAGAAGAGTACCCGATTACGCCCAAGGAGCATGGCACCAGTTTTTTGATGGATCGCAGGCATCTCTGGCTTAGATCTTCACGGCAGCATGCTATTATCAGCATCCGCCACGAGGTTATAAAAGCATGTCGTGATTTTTTTGATGGGCGTGGTTTTACTTTAGTCGATGCACCGGTGTTTACACCCAATGCCTGTGAGGGTACCAGCACACTTTTCGAGACGGATTATTTTGATACAAAAGCATTTCTTACCCAAAGCGGCCAGCTTTATATGGAAGCAGGTGCAATGGCCTTTGGCAAAGCTTACTGTTTCGGGCCTACTTTTCGTGCGGAAAAATCCAAGACAAGGCGGCATCTAACCGAGTTCTGGATGATTGAGCCGGAAGTGGCTTATATGGATTTGGCCGGGGATATGGACCTGGCCGAAAATTTTGTTGAGTATGTTGTTCAACGGGTTCTAAAAAATAAAAAATCGGAACTCGAGTCTCTCGAACGAAACCTTGAAGCATTGCAAAAAGTCATTAGACCATTTCCCCGAATTTCATACGATGAAGCAACGGAGATTCTTAAAAAGGCGGAAGCAGAATTTGAGTATGGCAGTGATTTTGGAGGCACCGACGAGACCATTATTTCGGAAGGTTTTGATCGCCCGGTGATGGTGCATCGTTACCCCGCAGCAATTAAAGCTTTTTATATGAAGGAAGATCCGGAAGATACGTCAAAAGCACTTTGCGTGGATATGTTGGCGCCAGAAGGCTACGGTGAAATAATCGGTGGCGGCCAAAGGGAAGACGATCTTGATATTTTGATTGAGAAAATTAAAAAACACGACTTGCCCATGGAAGCATTTAACTGGTATCTGGATTTAAGAAAATACGGAACTGTTCCACACTCTGGTTTTGGTATGGGCATCGAAAGAATGGTTTCCTGGGTTTGCGGTCTCAGTCATGTTCGGGAAACAATTCCGTTCCCAAGATTGATGCATCGGTTAAGCCCGTAAAAGGATGCCATCACAAAAAATTATTGGAGTAATTGGCGGCGGTAAATGCTC
This sequence comes from Candidatus Zhuqueibacterota bacterium, assembly GCA_029262035.1. Lineage (GTDB taxonomy): Bacteria > Zhuqueibacterota > Zhuqueibacteria > Oceanimicrobiales > Oceanimicrobiaceae > JAJDAE01. The sequence goes on along the minus strand of JAJDAE010000067.1, from coordinate 11,405 downwards.
AGCCGCTATTTACACAATGGCCGAAGAAGTTGGCTGTTTGATTGCTGAAAATAAATTCCTCTTGATTTGTGGTGGCCTGTTTGGCGTAATGGAAGCAGCATGTAAGGGTGCAAAAGACGGCGGTGGTAAAACCATCGGTGTACTTCCCGGTTTGGAAAGAACCGATGCCAACGACTATGTCGATATTCCCATTGTCACCGGAATGGCAGATGCCAGAAATCTAATCATTGTAAGAAGTGCTTCTGCTGTTATTGCTATCGGCGGTGAATACGGTACGCTTTCCGAAATCTCCTTCAGTTTGAAATTTAATGTGCCTATAGTTGGTTTGAAAACCTGGGCTGTCAGCCCTGCAATAAACCAGGTTAACACCGCCAAAGAGGCTGTAGCAAAAGCAATTTCTTTAATAAATAAATGATGATTTGCGTGAAATTAACTGTATCCGGTATGGTGCAGGGAGTCGGCTTTCGGTGGTTTATTAAACAAAAAGCTACTAAGTTTGGCCTAAATGGCACCGTTCGCAATATGGCAAATGGGAATGTGGAAATTGAAGTTGAGGGCGAAGAAGAAAGGGTGAATGCGCTTATCCGTTTTGCCAAAGCCGGACCGAGTTTTTCAAGAGTTTCTGAAGTTAATATTGAAAAGAAGACGCTGACTAATTCGTACAAATCATTTGAAATTACATACTAATTTAATATTGGAGTTCTAATAAATGGCTGAATTGAAATCACATATCAGAACAGTAATGGATTTTCCCAAAGAAGGAATTGGATTTAAGGATATCACCACCTTACTGAAAGATGGCGGTGCGTTTCACGAGGCCGTTGATAATATCCACAGAGAATTTAATGGTACACAAATTGATAAAGTGGTTGGCACCGAAGCAAGGGGGTTTATATTCGGATCGGTTCTGGCCTATAAGTGGGGTATAGGATTTGTGCCTGTACGTAAGCCTGGTAAGCTGCCTGCGCCTACAATTAAAGAAGAATATGAGTTGGAATATGGCACAGACTCTCTTGAAATTCATAAAGATGCAATTTCAAAAGGTGAAAATGTTTTAATCGTTGATGATCTCCTCGCAACCGGAGGTACTGCTGCAGCGACTGTTAAATTGGTTGAAAATCTTGGCGGTAATATCGCAGGAATTGCTTTTTTAATTGAATTGACTTTCTTAAATGGCCGGGATAAGTTTAAAGGACATAGAATCTATTCAGACATAAAATATGATGCAGAATGAACTGCACCATATTTTATCACGATTCCGTGCAAACATTATTGGGCGGTTAATTACTCAGCACTACGGTTACATTTTTCGGTGAATTCGGCGCCTGTGTATCTGAGGGCGGTGGAATGAACAAGCTGGCTTCCTGTGAAAAACCGCTTTCATTCCCTGCAGTATCATAGGCTGTTATTGCAAAGAAATAGGTTTTATTGGTATCTTGGATGTTAACAGTTACGGATGTTGTATTTCCCGCATCAACAGATACAGTGTAATTTCCGGATTGTGTTCCATAATAAATTTTGTAGCCGGCAAGATCAGACTCAGAATTTGCGTCCCATGTCCCTGTAATATCAGCCCCATAAAGTACATTGACCAGAAAAAAACTCATTAACAAATAGCGTAGCATAGCAACCTCATAATGTTAGTTCCATAATTGAACCTCACTTTTGCAAAAGGTATGCCAGCGATAAATATTTTTAGTTAACCTTGGAAAAGTATGAAATCGCCACCATAAGTATAAGGGAGCTACTTTTTTGTAAGAGCATTACATTTTTTGTAACGATGTTTATATTTTTAGAATGGGAATTGTTAGCAAAGAAAGTAAGTAGTGTAAAAATTACTGAAAACAGATCATTGAAATGTGCCAAGTACTGAACTGAAAATTTAAAACAACAAAATCAGGCACATCAAAATCGTGATGTGCCTGATCCGTGATTGAAGGTGAGGGGTCTATTTGAGTAAAAGCATTTGCTTACTTTTTATTTCGTTCCCAATTTTGAGACGGTAAATATAGACGCCTGATGCGGACAGATTTCCAATACTATCGCGTCCATCCCATTCGATAGCATAGGCGCCGACCCTCATGGACTCATTAACCAAAACCTGCACAGCCTGTCCCAATACGTTGTACACAGTTAACTGCACACTTGCCGCTGACTGTCCCTGAATTCTGAAAGCAATCGTAGTGGTAGGATTAAAAGGATTTGGATAATTCTGGTTTAATTCAAAACCAGTAGGAACGGACGATCTACTATTTTCGACCGATGAAATGTCAGTGATAATGTTAGTACCCTGAACCTTGACCTTGGTAGCAAAAAAGTTATTGCCACTAATTTGCAGCGCTCTGACTTCGACAAATTCACCGGCAGACAAGTCTTCCAGACCGATAACGAGGTTGAACTTACCCAGAATTATCGTATTTGCATCGAAGATAATTGGAGTGTCTGCCACAGAGACGCCGTTGATTTCTACCTGTTTAATCGTGCCGGAAAGCAACAGAACATCCTCGACTTTGATACGGAGCGCGATATTACTGCCGTCAGCGAGTCTGATTGCTTTCACTTCGACGGTTTGACCAAGAGTCAGGGTATTAAATGCAATCGGATTATTATTGTTGCTGAGCACCTCGGTTGATTCGTTGACCTGGAATGTGATACCAAGGAGGTCGAGCGTGTTGGCTGTCAGTGCTTCAATGGCTCCTTTCAATTCGATTTCATCGTTATCGCCGTCTTCGATTTTAATTCGAATTGCGACCAAAGTACTGTCAGCTAATAAATCACCTCTGATTTCTACGAGCATACCAACTGCAAGGTCTGAAAAAGCTGCCAAATTGTTCTTGTCATCAAAAACAACAGTATTCTCAGTGATATTAAAAACTCGGCCAAACACAGTGATGGCATCGTTGGTCAGCTCATCAATCACACCCGTAATTTCAACTTCATCTTCAATTTTGTCTTCCAGTTTGATTTTTACAGCGAGAAGTTGGCCTGATGAAGAATAGGTGCCTTTTATTTCAACAATCTGTCTGACCAACAACTGACTGAAAGAAATCGAATTTTCATCATTATCGAAAACTTGGGTGTTCGCATCGACAAAAAACTGGATGCCGGACACGATCAGGTTGTCACTGTTCAGCACTTCAATGGTGCCAACAAGCTCGACCTCGTCGTTTTTGTCATTGTCATCTTCAATTTCAATGTGGTTAGCCAAAAGTACTCCGTTGACCAGAACCTCTGCGTGTATTTCAACCAAATCACCTACCTGCAGGCTGCTGAAATCGACCAAATTATTATCATCGTCCACAATCACAGTCGAGTCAGAAATTATGAACAGTAAATCCGAAACAGTCAAAGAGCTGTCCACAATACTATGGATTCTGCCGGTTAATTCGACTTCATTTTCAAAAAAGTCTTCTACTTTGATTTTTGTGGCAAGCAGGCTGCTATCGGTTAAAACATCGGCGTGAACTTCAACCACAAAACCAACTTTGATATCGGAAAGTGCGATGGGCATATTCCGATTGTCTAAAATCACTGTGGATTCATCCACGGTAAAAGTAAATTCTGCTGTGCTCAGAGAATTTTCGCCAACGGCAGTAACAGTTGCAGTTATTTCCACCTCATCATCACCGCTGAAATTGCTATCTTCGATTTTTATACGAGTTGCTGTCAAGGTTGCCTCGGAAACCTCACCGCGAACCTCAACTCTCATTCCAACCGCTAAATCGGCGGCTGAAATCGGATTGTTGTTGTCATCCAGGATTTCCGTGTTCATGGTGATGGTGAAAACAATACCGTTCACGGTAATACTGTCCGAATTGATTGCATCAATTGTACCGGTAAATTCGATCTCATTGGCGCCTTCTTCTTCCAGCTTGATACGTTCTGCGACCAATTTGCTTCCCGCCTTACGTGCTTTGATTTCAACCAATTGCCCTGTTATCAAACTGGAAAATGTAATAGGGTTATTATCGCCATCGAGAGTTTCCGTATTCAAATCAACGTAAAACTGCTTCCCCAGCACAACAAGCGTACTATCTGTAAGGGTATCGATTTTCCCTTTGAGCTCAACTTCATCATCGGAAAATCCGTTGTCTTCAAGTTTAATGCGCAATGCGACCAAACTCCCTTCTGCATTACGGTTTGCTTTTACTTCGATCAAATCCCCGACTTTTAGATCCGTAAAGGCTATGATTGAATTATTGTTATCGAGAACTTGGGTTTGTTCATTGACAAAAATCGTTGCAGATTGAAGCATCAGGAAGTCGCTGCCAATCGACACTATCATGCTGGTTATCTCAAAAGATTCGTCCGTTTCATCATCACTGCCGGTGATTTTTATGTCCACTCTTGCTTCGAATTTATTGTCGCTGTCATCTTCTACACGGGCGCGCCACTCCCATTCGGATTCGGATATATCAGCGGCGTTCAAGCTTAGTTTTGTGGTATAAGTGCCATTGAGATTATTCTTAAACCTGGCCTCAAAATCATTGCCGCCATCCTCCGGCTTTAAACGCCATTCATTTTTTTCTATATCTGTATAATCTATATCCGGTGCGTCCACTTTCATATATATTGTATCTTGCCGTGCAAAAATTCGGTCTTCAGTTGAAAAGTCCGAATTTTTGGAAAGAGCAAACTTTTGCTCTGCAACAAGTTTGCTAAATGGCATAACGCTATATGCCAAAATTAAAAACATAAAAATTGAAAAGATACGGTTTGTAGTAAATTTAGCGCTCATAAAAAAATCTCCTTTTAATTTGTTAGTTAATAATTGCCAAATTTGAAACTCACCATATTCAAAACGCATGCCACTTAATTTTAGGCATTCTTGCGAGAAATTTAACATAACTTAATCTGTTGATATTTTGACTCTTAGAATGTGAGATAATTCATAAATCTTTCCTCAATATATTTTTCACCGAGAGTATTACCGTGCATTCATTGCCAGTTGGCGTGCATAGTATGCACATCAGCTCTATGGGCTAAACAAAAAAGGTGATACCAGATTTTTCATCTGTATCACCTTTTGTCTTACTGGAAATTGAGGCGTCGTTATATTGTTTCGTTTTCCTCGTTTAAATCAATATCCGGGTAAAGCTCAATTACGCAGTCCGGGCAGATGGAATGGGAGATTTGAATCCGGGAATAACTTTTGTCCGGATGATCTTGTACTTGCCAAACACCATTTTGGTCGATGACTTTTTTACAACTCGCACACATGCGAATAATTTTAGTGTTTTTATTGTCCATGATATTTTATTCTCATCTTAGAATTACACAGGTTTACGCAATTCCGATGCCAAGTTATAATAACACAATATTAAGATTGCCTAAGATGTTATTTTTTAATGAGATGTAAATAAAAAAAGGTAGGCTGGGAAAGGTGAGGAAAGACAAGTCATGCTTCAGCATAGCATAATTTGCACACCTAATATTGGTTAGAAGTGGACGTTCAGCTGGACAAATGTCCGGTCGGCGGAAAAAATCGGTGAGATGTTGAAGCTTTGTTTCGACTCACCCATAACAGGTTGGTGATGGCTGTTCTTTCTAAAGATGGCGTCGAAGTAGCTGTAAAGCCAAATCCCGGTAGCAGCTATGGCGAAATTGTTTCGTGCAACATGCCATTTGTTGAAATCATCAAATTTAGACTTTACCAGATCGGGATTGGTTTCGGAAATATATTTATCCTCTGCGCTTTTACGCGCTAAATGACTGCCAACGGCGCCCACAAACGTAACGCCCCATGCGGCCATTAGAAATCGACCTTTGGTTTTTTCACCTTTATAAACCTGACCCCAGCCTGGTATAATCATGGACCGGACGATTGCATCGGGACGCGGATCGGTTAGCCTTATATATCTGACTTTAGGCTGGTTTAATATTTTTTCCTGTCTTTTACTTTCAAAATCAGTTTTTACCTTTTCAAAAAACTTCAGAATTTTAGGAGAGACCAATACCGGATCTAATTTGAGCAATGGATCAATTGACAAAGCACTGACAAATTGTTCGCCTGATTCGGAAATTTTGTTTTGAGAATAGTAAATCAGTCCTAGTATTTTATGAGTTTCGGATAATTGATCCGGTGAAAAATTTTGGTAAGCAGCCAGAACTGTTCGAGCCTTGATTTCGGCCTCGGTGTATCTCAGTTGCGTGTAGGCGTTTTTCACCTCCTGTACAAGCAAATCCTTATTTCCCTGCGAAAACGCTTGTGTGGTCAGGCATAAAATGATTGCCATTATGGGTAATATTTTTTTTAACACGCTCAATTCCTGTTTTATCGCACCAATAGCATTTTTCGGCTTTGCCTGAATTTGCCGTACTGCAAAGAATATAGATAAATGCCGCTGGCAACTGCATGACCTTTGGCGTCCAAACCATCCCAATTAACTGCGTGTTGTGCCGGTGCGAGTTTGCTCTGCACCAGCCGTCTAACCAGCTGCCCGGTGGTAGTGTAAATACTTAATTTCACCTCGTCAAATCCGTCGCCTGGAATTTGAAAATTTATCTTCGTTTGTGGATTGAATGGATTCGGGTAATTTTGCTCAAGTAGAAATCCTGCGGGTAAGATATGCCGGCTTGCTGCCACCGAGGTAATATTATCCGGGATGATTTTTTCAACGGATGCAACCAAATCACCATCATCATCCAGTCCGCCGAAAACATAAATAGTATCTTGAAATGTTACTGTCGAAAACAATTCGCGAGGCGTCTTCATGTCAATAGAAAGATTCCAGGTATTTTTCTCAAGGTCAAAATACTCGATAGATGCTAATACTTCATCAGCAGGATTTCTGCCGCCAAGCACAAAAATATAATTTTTTGCAACGACTGCGGCAAATCCACCGCGTGCGACTTGCAGGCTTTCCCTGTTTAAAACGCCGTTAACCGGGTCATAACTTTCCACATTTGCCATCGGGCCGTTTTTGCTAAAACCGCCTAGTATAAAGGCTGACTCATTAAAAATCACTGCGGTAAACGAGGCTCTTGACAAGTTCATTTGCCAAGTATTGTCCAAAATCCATTTATCCAACCCGGAGTCATAATACTCGGTGGAGTTTAAAAACTGTGCGGGGATATCATCGTCATCTTCCGTACCAAATCCTCCAATGGCATACATTCTGTCATTTAGAACCAGCGCTGAAAGTCCATCCCGCCTGACTTCCAGTTCTTCAACATCTTCCCATTTCCCTTCACTCACATCAAAAAATTCAACCTTCTTTTCAATTTCATCCTCATCGCTATTCCCACCCATAACATAAATCGTATTTAAAAAGGTTGAGGCAGCTGCATTCTCTCGTTCTTTTTTTAGTTCCTCAGCTTCGGTACGCCATGTATTTGTTAAGGGATTATATCTTTCGACCAGCCCGGTAACTTTGCCCGAGGCATCCCGGCCACCCATGATGTAAATCTCACCATTAAAAACAACCGCGCAGGTACCGAATCTTGGCGTTGGCATGTCGGCCAAACTTTGTGAGAGGCAAACTGCATGAATGCCAAAAGAATATCCGGCAATTAGTATTATTGTGATTATTTTTCTCATGATAACTCCGAGCTGTGCAAAATATTCTCAGTTGATGTTTCGCCCCAATAATATTAATAAAACTCTTACAACATCCGTACCATCAATTTTTTAGCAACGTATTTAAATTGAATTGCAGGTCGAGTGGTTCGCCTGCCTTTGCGGCAATTTCAGTTTCCCAACGGCCTAAATTTGGATGAACCAGCGCTAACTTATGCTTCCCGGGAAATAGAATGATTGGACGTTCCTGTGGCGGCACCGTATCTTTGTGGACGCCGTCGATATAAACGTCAGCCCAGGGACTGATATCCAGTTTCAATTCACATATTTCAGACCAGAGCAAGATTTCAAACAGTTGCGTGCTGTTTGCCGCAATTATCACTGATTTTTCAACCACCGGGAATTCTGGATTTATCAGCTTTATCACATGCTTTCCGGACGATAGTTTAATTTCTCGATTCAAAGGCGTGGTTCCGATAGAATCGCCATCGATAAAAATTTGTGCCCAGGGTGTAACTGAAATATTCAAATACCCTGAACGATTTCGTGCAGGTGTTTGATTGTTTTGCTTGGCTTCCCTTGCAGTGGTTTGTGCCTGAGTTGTTTTTTCAATTTTTGGTTTGAGTGATCCGTTGATGGAGTTATCCACCGGAAATTGCTTTATGGCGTTTTTTGCCAATGAGGTAACAGGGCCCTGAGTTGAATCTTGCGGAAAATCCGTTATACTATTTTTGTTTTCCGTGATGCTTGTTTGTGGTATAGGTGACTTAAAAGCAGCCGAAAAAAAGATGTTGTAAACTGCGAGCGAAACAATAAGCACGATAAACGCTGCTGCCCGAAAAATCAACTTTCCATTTTTTGAGGTTTGCACAGGTCGGGCTTTTGGTGTCCGTGATTCGGTCTTAAAGTCCAAAGATTGATAGGTTTCAGGACTCTCAAGATAGCTTTTAAGATTTGCAGCATCCAATTTCATCCTGCAAGTTTCCTGGATGACTGTGAGGTCTGTGATTAATTCATCACAATTTTGATAACGCCCGGTTTTATTTTTTTTCAGCATTTTTTCACAAAGGCCGATGAAAGCGGGCGGCATATCAGGTTTACCTTGTAAAAATGGAATCGGATCGTGTGAAACGATGGCCTCAAAAAAGTCACGACCCGTTTCTCCGCTGAATGCCTGGTTGCCGGTTAACATCTCAAAAAGAGTCGAGCCCAGAGAGAAAATATCCGAATACTTATCCGGTTTTTCGCCAAGAATTTGTTCCGGCGAAAAATAGGGCAAAGTGCCGCTTACTGAATCCGGCGGCGTGTCATCCTCGGTAGGGCGCAGGCCTGCCATACCAAAATCCGTGAGCTTCACCTGGCCTTCATATGAAATCAGAATGTTGGAGGGTTTTATGTCCTGGTGCAGAATATCGTTATCATGGGCTGCTTTAAGGCCGTTTACGGTTTCAAGTAAAATGTAAAAAGCCAGTTCCGGCGGCAATCGCTTTTTGCTTAGTATTTGCCTCAAATCAAATCCATCGATGAATTCTGCGGCGAAATAGTGCTGGTTATCCAACTCACCGCTCTCAAAAACCGCAACGACATTGGAATGCTGGATTTTAGCGATGAAACGCGCTTCTCCTATAAAACGGTTTACAAGTTCCGTATCCCCGGTAAATTCCGGTTTCAATGTTTTAACTAAAACAAAGCGCTCCAGGGATGTCTGGTAGCCTTTGTAAACGGTATGAACTGATCCGTTTTGGATTTCGGCAAATAGTTGGATGCTACCGATATTTTTTAGAGCTGCCATTCTTTAATCCTGTATTGCAGCCAACGTCTTGAAACGCCAAGGACACGCGAGGTTTCTGTAATGTTGCCATTCTGTGCTTGCAGCACTTTTTGAATCCCGCGCCTTTGAATCTCGTTCAGGGTTAACTCTGTTTCTGTATTTTCTACATTGTCTTCAAAATTTAGCATCAGATCAGCAGCCGCAATCATATTGCTTTTACTCATCAGCACTGCACGTTCTATGGTATTTTCCAATTCGCGGACGTTACCCGGCCAGTTGAAGTTTTTCAGGGTTGCGAGCGCTTCCGCAGTAAATCCTTTAATGTTGTTTTTCCTCTTGGCTGTATACTTGTCCAGGAAATGGTGTGCCAATAACGGGATGTCCGAATTACGCTCACGCAATGGCGGCAGGGTTATGGAAATGGTGTTCAACCGATAAAACAGGTCTTCCCTGAAAGTCCCCTCTTTAATGCTTTCCCGCAGGAATTTGTTAGTAGCGGATATGATGCGAACGTCCACCTTGCGGATTTGAGTTTCGCCGACGCGTTTGATTTCACCTTCCTGCAAGACTCTGAGTAGTTTTGTTTGAATTTGCTGACTCAGGTCTCCGATTTCATCAAGAAAAAAAGTACCTCTGTCAGCCGCTTCAAACAAACCGTGTTTATCACTTACAGCGCCGGTAAACGCGCCTTTTTTGTGTCCGAATAATTCGCTTTCAATCAGGCTGTCGGGTAATGAGCCGCAAAAGAATGCCATGAATGGTTTGTCTTTGCGCTCACCATTATAATGAATCGCTCTGGCCACAAGTTCTTTCCCGGTGCCGCTTTCGCCTTCAATGAGCACCGATGCATCAGATTCCAGTACGCGATGGATGACATCAAATAGCTGATGCATTTTGGGGTGTTGGCCAATAATTTCCGAGAAGCCATGCGTGCGTTGTACCTCCTGCCGAAGATGACGATTCTCATCCCGCAAGGATTCATAGAGCCTGGCATTCTCAATTGCAATGGCTGCTTGATTTGCAAAAGCAGTTAAAAACGGCAAACTTTCCGGGTTAAATTTACTACGCTTTGTCAGGCTGTCGAGATAGATGACGCCAATCTGCCGTGTTTTTAGCAGTAATGGAACACACGCAATGGATTGAATTTTTTGAACAACAATGCTTTCGGCCTGTCCGTAACGAGGATCGTTTTGTACCTCAAACGAAAGCACGGGCTCAGCGTTTTTCTGTACTTGCTGCACCACGCTTGTTGAAAGATGCGCTAAGTCACTCGCCTGTGAATCTGTTAAATTTCGACTGCTTTTTATTTCAAAACCTTCCGGTGTTTTATCCGAGTTTAGCAAAATAAAGCCCCGCTCTGCTGCCAGCGTATCGAGCGCAATTTCGAGAATTTTTTCAAGCAGTCGCACGCTATCCTGAATTGTGTTGATGCTCTGGGCTATCTCGGTGAGCGCTGTTAAAGAAGGGTTTGCGTTAATATTTTCCACTTAATTAACCCTGAAAGAAGCTTCTTTTGAGACGCTGCGATTTCCAAATTCATCAACCACAGCCACCGTCCAGGCATAATTTCCGGTAGGTAAAATCTCTGATACATTCAGCGAAGTGTTGGAGTTGTCAATAATTTCGGAAGTCCAGATCAATAAATTTAAGCCAAAATTAACCTGAAATATATTGACTTCAAAAAAATAGTCAAAGGGGATGCTCACCGGCCGCCAGGTAAAAATCAGGTTTGTCGGGTCAACCGGATTATCGATGCCCTGCGGCGATTCGGTTTGTGGTTTTGGTTCAATAATCCTGCTCAAACCAAAAGGTTCGGACGTTGATTTGAATCCGGCTTCATCCTGCATTGTGATGACAAAATTTTTCCCAATCAAATTTTGCAAATTGCGGCCGGGTAGGTCAACTTCCTGCAAAATTTTTTCAAACACCCCTGCTGTTTGCACCACATTCAAAGTATCTACATATCCAAGTTCCGGAATTTCCAGTTCGACTAATCTGATATCGCCCAAACCATCCGGATCTGCAACTGAGACGGCTACCTGTAATAAGAGTAAATCCGACGTCGGGAACCACCTGCCAATACGCGAAGAGGTTATCGAGGCCGTTTGCACAAAC
>JAJDAE010000066.1 GCA_029262035.1 Candidatus Zhuqueibacterota bacterium | reverse complement strand
CTCACAAGTTCAGCGTCCTGGTCTTCAGTTTTTCTTTTTGTTGATGGCGCGGCCGGCGTCACGTTTTAGCTCCTGGTTTGTCCAAGCCTTTTGTTAAGTTTCGATTGGTAAGACAAGTGGTGTTTGGGAAAGGTTGCCTGTGGTTTTGGGGTTGATATAATAATTGTATGAATGACTACCGCCACAGACGAAATATCCGGAGGATAAAAAAATGAAGAGGGAAGAGAGAAGAGTGGGTAATTTTTGAATGAATAAACACCTATCCTGAACTTTCAAACCATCCAAACTTGTAAAATGATATTTCTTTTTGTTCTTTCAATCCTGTATTTTTCCCCTCTTCCCTCTTCTCTCTTCTCTCTTCTCTCTTCCCTTTTCCCTCTTCGAACGTTCCTCGCTCAACTCTCACTATTTGGCATCATTTTAACAGCGCGATAACCCGCAACGGTGCCCCACTCCCACCTTTTATCTTCATGGGCAGTGCAATAACCTGAAAGCCGGAATCCGGCAATTTGTCCAAATTTGCAAGATTTTCAAAAGCAGGAATATTATGCTCGAACAGAGTAACATGGCTGCCAAATTTCTGCGACTGTCCGGCATCGATGCTGGGTGTATCCAGGCCGATGGCTTTAATGCTGCGATTTTCCACCAGCCACTTGGCGGCTTCGGGATGCAAACCGGGGAAATGCAGCTTTGCCACCGCAGCTTCACCCCGCTCATCCGTGCCCATATATTTTTTTCGATCAGGCCAGTATTTACCAAAGCCGGTGCGAAGCAGGACGATCATGTCATCCACCGGGTAGCCGTGCGCTTTTTCCCACGCAATAAAATCACCCTTGGTGACGCGATAATCCGGGTCGTTGGCGCATTTGCCGGAGACATCAATCAGCGCTGCCTGGCCCATGAGCCGATCCAGCGGTACGGCATCAACCGTATTTCTCCCGGCAAAAAAATGTACAGGTGCATCTAAATGGGTGCCACCATGTTCTGCCGTGGAAAAGTTATTGGCCTCGTAATGGAAACCTTTGGGGTTTTCACCGACGAAAACGGTGTCCAGTTTAAAACCATCGGCCGTCGGCCAGAAAATAGTCTCGGAATCAAAAGCGTAGGTAAGATCGACGATTGTCTGGGGTGAAGAATTGTTGTTTGACTTTTCTTGACAAGAAAGCAAAAATAACACTAATAAAAGTAATGAAACATTTTTCAAATCCATTTATAATATCCGTTATTTATTTCGTTAAATTTCTATGTGAATATAATAAAAACCCCTAGAAGTTACCCAATGGCCCACCATAAGCCCCCTGGTCATTCCTGGAACCATCAACATCGTTGAACTCTGCATTTGGATTACCCTTGTCTATAGCTGGAGACACTGTTTGTAAATGAAGATCATCATCCGATATAAACTTGGGATTCAGGATACCAAATCCCATAAAATTATATTGAATACTATAATTAGCTGAATCCCCTGAAACAATTGCTATTCGTGAATCACCCGCCTGAGATGTATTTTGGTGAAAGATATTGTTTTGAATATTTGAAGTTAAGACATCAATCATTACAAGCCCACCGCCAAAATTTAAACAATCATTCTTAAAGAAGGTATTATTTATTATGTCCATTGAGGAATTAATCGCCAATATTGCCCCTCCGAAGTTTAAAGCTTTATTGTGTGTAAAAATACTATTTTTGATAGTGGCCCTGGCATCAATTACAGATAACCCACCGCCGCTTGCGGTAGAGTTTTGCCTTATTATAGAATTCTGAATTAGCACAGATGAGGCAAGAACACCTATTGCTCCAAAGTCTGTGGTGTCACTTTCACCAATAAAGACATTTTCTATTGTTGTAAAATGAAGTTCTATCGTTTGGGAAGAATTAATTACCCTAAGACCTCTCCAATTATTTTCGAACGAAGTAAATATAATTGGAGCGAAACTTTCCCCAATTGCCGACAAACCGCCGTTAATTTCAAAATGGGTCGAATCGTCAAAGAAAAGCTTGACGCCAGGTTCAATAGTCAGATTGCTCCCGGAATCGACCACTATATTTCCCACAACGTGGTAGGGTGAATTAGCTCTTGATAGTGTTCCGGAAACATTTCCTGCCAGTTGAGAATCTGTATTTTTATTTGGATCAGTTATCTTCTCTCCACCTGAGCCGCCGCAATGAAGGGTTAAAGAAATCAACGATACTAACGCTAAAAATTTTTTCATTAATTTATTCTCTAATGTTATAACGACGTAACTTTTTTGCAGCAAAAATAGATTTGGTTTCAATCCATTTTTCTTTTCAAATTTCAATTATTTTTCAAAAACAAAACCAACTCGCCCAGAGTTAAAAAAGATATTTTTAAACCATTCAGTTTCTTGGTAAACTTTCTGTCTAAATTTTTAGAAACTACAATTAACTCACTATCTGGATAATGACGAGCAAATGCGCGGAAATTTTTTATATTGTAGCTTTCAGCAGACCACTTACATTCGATGGCTACAAGACTTTTACCGCGGCGTTGAATAACAAAATCAACTTCATGCTTTCTTTTGTCCCGCCAATACTGAATATCACGCAACTGCAACTGCCCATGTAATTCATTTAAAACAAAATGCTCCCACAGATAACCCATATCTTGCGGACGTAAATCATGAATTCCTTTGTAATAACAAACGAAGCCAGTATCAAACCCATAAACTTTTGGGGCTAAGACAATTTCCTTTTGAGGATTTGAACTAAAAGGGCGAACGACATGAACAACAAAAGTAGCCTCTAGTATCGACAAATAATTCATGATCGTGGGGCGGCTTACCTCGCATGGCCGAGAAAAACTGGTCGCTTCAAAAATACCGCCGCTTTGCGCTAACAATAATTCCACAAATTTTTGAAATGAGTAACGGCGTTCTAATCTAAATAACTCCTGGATATCTTTTGCCCAATAAGCATCCATCCATTCCTGAAAATCGCGTTCCGGTAGTTCTTTTGCCAAATAAAACGGAGGCAGTCCGCCAAACAAAAAACGATGAACCAAATCTTCATAGCCAAAGTCGGATAAATCCGAGGTTATCATTGGCGTCAACCAAATCTCTGTTTTCCGGCCAGCGAGAGTATCCTTGAATTTGGCTGAAGCGCCGAGTGTTGAAGAACCCGTGGCTACAACTTTAATGTCGGGGAAATAATCTGCTGCAATTTTTAACAATTCCGATGGATTTTGCAATCGGTGGATTTCATCAAGAACAACACACTGCCCTGACATCCCTTGCCAAAATTCTTGTGGATCCTCCATCATTGCCCGCACACGAGGTAACTCACAATCAAAATAGTCTACGTTCTTAAGGCCTTGACAAAGGAATGTTTTGCCTGCGCGTCGAACGCCGGAAAGCCAAATTACAGACTTGCGTAGCCATGCAGATTCCAGCGACTCAACCCAATAATTCCTTATTACCATACGCAACCACACTTTCATATAGTGCCACTATTTGCAAGTTCACCTGCATTTAGTGCAAAAATACGCTTCGAATTAATACAAATCAAGCCTTTTGTTGCGGAAGCAATGATTAGTACAAAGTTGAGTTATAATATTTTCTATGGAGATTTGACGGCTAAAACAAATTGACTTAAGCACAATTAGGTTAACAATTCTCTACAATTTTATTTAATTTTACGAGACAACATATTTTAGAATCTCCACAACCTGCTCTGTCGTAGTCGCCCAAGCCATGGCTGAGGCATCCACTTCTTTCAGGGCGTGGATATTTGATTCGTCGTGCAGGGTAATGTGGGGTTTGCCAAGAGCAGCGCAGTAACCGGCATCGAATGCGGCATTCCACTGTTTGTATTTATCGCCAAAACGCACCACAACCAGGTCGCTTTGTTCCAGCAAAGTTCTGGTTCGGATGGCGTTGACTTTGGCAGATTTGTGATCGCGCCAGAATTGTTTAGATTCGGCGCCAAGAAGATCACCGGCGGCATCGCTGGCTTCGTGATCGGTTACAGCGGATGTGAAAATTATATCAAGTCCCAGGTTTTTGATACCTGTTTTTATTTCATCGCGCCAGTCGGTGTGGATTTCTCCTGAGAGGTAAACTATGAAACTCACTTTATTTCCCTTCATTTTTAGTGTAATCTAATATGGCGAAAGGATTGTTTCTGATCAATAAAAAAATAAGTCAAGGTATTGACAATCCATACGAGCCTTCGGCCACGCCTCCCGAGGAACACGCAACTATAATCTCTAGTTGGTCTCGAGTCATTTCATGGTTCGACTCCGCTCACCATGAAGCTTTGCAGTCAACTAATTTTTAAAGGGCGCAACGTCTACACCCTGAGCGGAGTCGAAGGGTCAAATCTCCAGCAAAACCTTCATGCAGCCGTCTTGTTTTTTATCAAAAATACGGTAAGCCTCAGCGCCATCTTTAAGTAACATTTTGTGAGAAAAAACACTGGCTAAATCATATTTCTTTTTTTGCACGATGGGGATGAGTTTTTCCATATAATAGCGCGCCGGGCAGCGGCCAATTTTGTAAGTAATATTTTTATCGTACGCTTCAACCGGGGAAAAGGCCATTTGACTTTCCGTGTGTACGCCAACAGTTGAAATTGTACCGCCCGGCCGTACCAGCTCATAAGCGCTGCGTCCCGCTGCGGCACTGCCAACTACTTCCAGTACGGCATCAACACCGCGACCGGCTGTTTCTTCATCTATTATAGAACGAGGGTTGGTTCGCGGAAAATTGATTGCTGTGGCGCCAAATTTTTCGGCCAGGCTCAATCGCCCCGGCACGGAATCGATGGCGAATATTTTTTCTGCGCCGAGTTCTCGCGCACCAATTATTGCCATAATACCCACCGGACCGCAGCCCAAAACAGCATACGTGCCGCCCGGATTCACTCCGGCATTCGCAGCGCAAAAATACCCGGTTGAAAAAATATCTCCCAGCAAAATAGCTTCCTCAGAGGATACACCATCCGGGATTGTGAGCAAAGTTGAATCGGCCAGAGGGACGCGCACCAACTCCGCCTGGCCGCCATGGAGACCGGAACCACTTTGACGCCAGCCATACAACTGGCTGTTCACACAGCGTGCGGTCAAGCCTTCGTGGCAGTAAAAACAATTGCCACAGCTAATTGTAAACGGGCTCATAACTTGCGTTCCGGTTTTTAGAGCTTTGACCGAACTGCCGACTTCCACTACTTCGCCGACGAATTCATGGCCCATCACGGTGCCGTGGTCGAGACCTTTTTCGCGCTCGTGGTACGGGTGCATATCTGAGCCGCAAATAGAGCATTGGCTGACTTTTACAATGGCATCGGTGGGTTGTTCAATTCCGGGATCGGCGACGGTTTCGTACGAGATTGTTTGTTTGCCGTGGAAGGTTAATGCTTGCATGCTTCTCCTTTAGTAACACGGCTTTTAGCCGTGCCCGCATGGAATGCGGGCTACTGAATTAACGCTACAAATATATTGAATTTATAAAATAATGTTTATTTTCTTCAAATCAGGTCTCTTTTATACTAAACAAATTGATAATACATGCCACGAAAAAAACAAAAACTTTGCTTTGTACTCATGCCATTCAGAAAAGACCTTTGGGAGGTTTACAAGTACGGGAATCGGCGACGGTTTCGTATTCGATTGTTTGCTTGCCGCGAAAAGTTAATGCTAGCATGTTTCTCCTTTAGTAACACGGCTTTTAGCCGTGCCCGCATGGAATGCGGGTTACTGAGCCCGAACCACATCAACCAGGCAAGCACTGTTTCCGTTGACAAACGGGTCAAGAATCTGTACTTTCAATCTTAAAATTTAGTGTAATACCGTAAATCAAACCAACAATAAACCAAGGAGGTACCATGTTAACACGCAGGACTCTATTTTTTTTCACCATGATTTCGCTTGCTTTTTGCGTCAGAGCGTCGTTTGCGCAATATACTGTAATTGTGGAGGAAATGGACGTTCCCCTGAATATTGCACAGAAAGTAGCAAGCCAAAATGGCGCTGATGTTTCCGATACAAAAGCTCTGGCAAGCATTCCCCCAAGCGCTTATTTAAAA
>JAJDAE010000065.1 GCA_029262035.1 Candidatus Zhuqueibacterota bacterium | reverse complement strand
TTAAAGCCGAAGAAGAGAATGCCATTTGATGACAATACAAAGTTAAATGACTAACTAAACACTCGAAACTAAATTTAAAAATGATTTTTAGCTGAAGGAAATGTTGGGTTTCGCTAGCTTTTTCTACAGCCTCGTTATGTGTGGAAAGTGATAATAGTGAGAGGGTAGATTACTTTATAGAATAAAAATTTATATATTTAAAAAATAGTAACAATATTTATACATTTGATATAGTTGAATAATACAATTAATATTTGAAGTCGTAGGAAGCAACCATAAAAATGAATCGACTACTCCAACATATCAACCAACATATTAAGCTTTCAAGTGGTAATATTGAAAAGTTAAAAAAATTCTTTACAATAAAAAGTTACAAAAAAAAAGAATATTTGCTTCATTTTGGTTCAATATCCAGATATGAATTTTTTGTTATTAAAGGGTGTTTGAGAACATTTATAGTTGATAAAAATGGAACAGAGCACAATATTATGTTCGCAACTGAGAATTGGTGGACAGGTGATATTGCCAGTTTTTTTAACCAGACGCCCACTTCATACAGTATCCAAGCTCTTGAGAAAACGGATGTCCTGCAAATCAGCAAGGAAAAATGGGAAAATCTCTTTATTCAAATTCCTGAATTTGGACACTATGCAAGGGTGATGTTTCAAAATGCAACCGTAGCCCAACAATCACGGATCATACAAAATCTTTCGTACACTGCCGAAGAACGTTATCTTGATTTCTTAGCCAAGTCCCCAAATTTAATTCAAAGAATTCCACAGAAACATATAGCCAGTTACCTTGGTATTACGCCCGAATTCTTAAGTATGCTGCGAAATAAATTAGTGCATAACTAATTTCTTAAACTACTTTATTTTTTTCCTTCTTTATATACCCTACCTTTGCTTAAACAATAAAAAGGATAAGCAATGAAAATTATAATATTTGGATCCAATGGTTTGATTGGAAAAGAGCTCGTAAATCAACTTTCTCACAAATACGAAGTAATCGGTGTCAGTAGAAGCTCTGGAGATATCCAGTCAGATTACACGGATGAAAATTCCATAATTAGAATGTATGAACAGATTGGATCATTTGACGCATTAATCAGTGTCGCGGGAGGGGACACTCAATTTGAACCATTTGATCAGCTAAAGCCCTCTCACTTCCGTTATGGTGCCGAAAGAAAACTGATGGGACAAGTAAATCTTGTGCTGATTGGGGTGGAGTATATCAACAAAGGAGGTTCGTTTACCCTGAGTAGTGGGTATTTAAATTATTACCCCAATCCTTACAGCATGGCTACGAGCCCGTTCAATGCCTTTATAGACAACTTTGCACAAACTATGGCTACTCAAATGACTGATGGTGTTCGAATTAATACAGTAAGCCCATCTCCAGTAGTACAAGAACTTCAGCATGGCACCGTTACCCCCAAATTTGTTGCCGAAAGCTATATACAAAGTGCCGTAGGTAATGAAACAGGTAAAGTCTATAAGGCATGGAACATGGATTGAGGGCGCAAAGAAAGAGAGAATGATTGAGAGTCAGTTTCAATAAAATTAATGTGCTAATTATAATGTAGGAGGTAAATATGACCTTTAAAAATAATATAACTCTGGAATCAATAGCAAGAATCCCTTTAGGAATTGGATTATTGTTTTTTGGGCTCAATGGTTTTTTTCAGTGGATGATTCCGCCTTCAGGACCTGAAGCAGAGGTGAAACTATTGATTGCACTAAACGAATCTGGATATATTTTCCCTATAGTCTATAGTATTCTGATAGTTACATCAATAAGTTTTCTTTCTAACAAATTTATGAATACCGGACTTCTACTCATAGCCCCAGTATTAGTCAATATTGTATTAATCCATATGTTTCTAGGGCCAAAGGGAATTGTTCCAGGAGGAGTTCTATTTATTCTGATGCTCCTTTTGTTTTATGCAAGAAAAACAGCTTTTATAAACCTTATTAAAAAATAGACACACCACCATTAAGAAAGGAAACTTAGTTATGAAAACTACAATGATAATTTTAATTGTTGCAATTGTAACAGTATTTGCAGCATGTACAGAAAGTAATAAAGTAGATGAACTTCAATCAAAAGTTGATGAATTACAGAAAGAACTAGATACCTTTAAAGCTGAAAAAGAAACTGTTGCTAAAAATCTAGCTTTATTTGATGAGTTAGATTTAGTAGCATTTAATAATAGGGACATGAAACGCATTGAGGAAATTCACACTCCGAATATCAAGGTATATAATACTAATAACACTTTGACAGAAGGGTTTGATCCCAAACACAAAGGCGAGTTAGATTTCTTGTTTACTACATTTTCCGACTTTGATATTTATGATCACACTATTGGTTTTGGCGCTGGGGATTGGACTGCTGGGGTAAGTAGAAGTAGGGGTACTTTTAATACTCCAATGAAATTACCTAATGGAAAGGTTATCCAACCAACAGGAAAACTATTTGATGTAAGAATTGCAACTCTAGCAAAATGGAAGGACGGCCGGATTGTTGAAGAATGGTTATTTTGGGATAATGAAGACTGGATGAGACAAATTGGAGTCAATTAATCTATGAAATTCCCATTCATTCTCAGTTTAGCGTTCATTCTAACCAGTTTTAATTCAACACTTGCACAAGAACAAAAAAAGAGTGTGTTGGATATAAGTCTAACTGGAACTGTACAAACTGGAAATAGTGAACGCTTATTACTCATAAATTCAGTCAAATTTGTATGGTACAATGAGAAAGAAAGTCTCCAATTTCAAACGCTAAACAGATATGTGTATGGAACCGTTGGGTCTTTCAATAAAGAAAATGACTTTAGATCAGCAAACTACCTGTTTCTGTATGTAAATAAAAATTGGAATCCTGTATTGGGTTTATTTTTTGAGAAGATCAAAATTAAAGGAATTGATGCAATAATCAAGCCCATGGCTGGTATACAATACAACCTGTTTGACAATAAGAAACTGAAAATAAAACCACAAATATTAATTGGATATGCATGGCAACAATACATCGGAAACAGCTTTTCTAACTTTGATAATATGGGGAGTAACAGCATTAATGGAAGTAATTTCAATGCTGCCATCAATGTTTCATTAAAAGCATTTGAGAACAATGTAACATTTACTTTGTTCAGTATTTATCAGGTGGATTTAGAGGTATCAAGAAATAAACGTTTTTGGTTCGATTTTAATATCCAAATACCAATTTGGAAACATGTCTACGGGCGGTTTTCATTCAATAATTATTATGAAAATATCGTTTTGGAGAAGATAAAGAAAAATGATAGTAATATCAGTTATGGATTAGGATTGAAGCTGTAAATAATGTTTTTAAAATTTTTATACCAAGAAAGAGTACCTGTTGATAGCAAAAGATAACACAGTATGCGAAATTATATGAAGTCCTTCCAAAATGATTGGCACGCTGGGCTTATAAAAAAGATAAAACTAACATCCTAAAACAAAACGGGTACCTGTCACACAAATAAGAAATATGTTATTTTATAATGTTAGTAGACATTGCTGTTTCAAAATAATATAGTTTGTATTAAATTTCACATGAATGAAATATTCAACGCGAACGCTCAAAACGGACGGTTATTTGGCGGCGTGACGTTTGTTTGTGCTCGCGCTAGTTAACATCAACGTTCGCCACCCAAAAGATTCAATATGGAGTAAGATAATGAGTATAACATTTGAACTTCCAATTCGTGATGGAGAAAAACCTGATATTGGACAACAGCCACCTCAACTTCAGTTTTCTGACTTAGGTCCGGAAGATGTTCGTTTGACATTGAAATCGTGGGCATTTAGCACTTTCCCCAATGTTGAAGAGCATGACACATTGATTTCAGTGCCAACATCTAGAGCGTTGTGGCTTGATGAGAAAGTTCTAGCTGCGCATGATGACGCATTTATGCCTCCACCAAATAGCAGAGAGTTTTGCCATCTTCATGCGGACGGAAGTTTTCATGCCGTTGTCGATGTGGCAATTGAAGATAAGATTTTACAGAAACAATGGGGTGTTAGGCATATGTATTACGACCGTGGTGTTAAAGAAATGTTAGTTTACGCGCCGCGCGATGAGAATGAACTTATTGTTGCGAAAAGGATAATAACGGAATCATATAGATATGCTTCAGGTGATATCAATTTTATTCTTGGGTTATAGTCGCAGCTAACGACTTAAGAGTTACAGCGGACGTCTTCGTCCGCCTGCAACGATTGGGTTGAATGATGGTAGGCTGGCGGTTTCCTGTGCTGCTCTGGTCCTAACTATAACTGCAGTGGATGCTACGCTATAGCGTTATCGAGCATTTACGCTCGTGGAAAGTTAGGAAATCATTAAGGGCTCAGTGCTTCGCCGCCGCATCACTGAGTTTCACATTGAGCTTCAATGCGAAAGTGCTGAACTGCACCGAGCATAGGTTGCTGTCTGAATACCAGTTCAAAGATTTTGGAAAAGGATGTCTTGGAACCAGAAATTAGCGTAATTATTCCCAACTACAACCACAGGGTGCCCATGACACGAAAATTTAAAGCTGGGTGGCGTGAACCTTTTAGCCCATGCTTTAGTACAGCCCTAAGCTAGTATTGATGTGCAATTTAGAAATTGATTAGAGCGAAGGGTAGACCCAAAGTAAGAATAAGGCAAATTTAATGAGGACCCATATGAAAAAAATAAACTCGTTAGTCGTTCTACTAAGCATTATTTTATGTTTAGAATTTTATCCGTCAAATAGTGTTGCACAAGAAAACAGAGAAATTAAAATTTACGAGTATGAAGCCAGTTCTGAATTTCCAATTGGACGCTTAAATCCCAATACTCCGGCAGAAGCTGCGCAATTTGACTTTATGATTGGGAAATGTGAATGTGTAGATGGGGTTCAACAAGAGGATGGTTCCTGGAAGGAAAGCGAGAAGTCCTGGTTATGGCAAACACAGTACGTCATGAATGGATTTGGTGTCATGGATTGGGGGCGTGCTTTTAGATCTATTCGCGTTTTTGATAAGAAGCAAAATAAATGGGTTGTAACTTTTATTTCGGCTCATCCGGAATATTTTTCAGGTGTTTGGAAAGGAGGCAAAACCGGAAGTGAAATAGTTTTGCTAAGAAATGAACGGGATAAGGGTGTCAAATATGTAAAACGACTCACTTTTTATAATATTAGTAAAGAAGGGTTTGATTGGAAGGCTGAATCTGTTTATAAAGACGGTAGCGTCAAAATAAACGGGATGATTTGGTGTAAGAAAAAAGTTGATGCATGATCTAAAATTTGTTCATTTTAGTCGATCTGCACAGGAGTACCATTTCAAAAATTTTGGAAAGTAAAGTTTTGGAACCAGAAGTTAGCGTAATTATTCCCACCTACAACCGGCTCGATTTTTTAAAAGAAGCTGTCAAATCTGTGCAGGAACAATCATACCTGAATTTTGAATTGATTGTAGTCGATGATGGTTCTACGGATGGTACTTCAGAGTTCTTGAAGAACGCAACTGTAAAGTCAATTATCCAGGAAAATCGAGGGGTGAGTGCAGCACGTAATGCGGGAATTCGAGTTGCCAAAGGAGAATACATCACATTTTTAGATTCCGATGATTCGTGGCAAAAAGACAAACTGCAGCGACAAGTTGAATTTATGGAAACATACCCCGTTGCCATGGTTTGCTACACCGATGAAATCTGGATACGAAAGGGTGTCCGGGTTAACCCCAAAAAGAAGCACGGCAAGCACAGCGGTTGGATTTTTGACAAATGCCTGCCGCTTTGCATCGTCAGCCCGTCTTCGGTTTTCATGAAGAAAGAATTTTTTGAAGAGACAGGTTTATTCGACGAATCACTGCCGGCTTGCGAGGATTACGACCTTTGGCTGCGGGCATCTTTACAATTCGAATTTCATTTCATCCCGGAAAAACTAATTGTAAAAAGGGGCGGCCACCCGGGGCAGCTTTCAGCAAATTGGGGCCTTGATGTTTATCGCGTACAGGCGCTGCAAAAATTATTAACAAACCCCAAGCTGACCGTTAAATTGAGGAAACAAGTAGTTGCACAAATTCTTGAGAAATGCAGGATACTGGAACAAGGATTTAGGAAAAGGGGGAAGGATGTTGAGGCGGATAATTATAGAAACTTGCTTGTGACCACGTAAATGCAGTTAATTATAGAGTAGCGCGAAAAGATGAAAAGATGAAAAGATGAAAAGATGAAAAGATGAAAAGATGAAAAGAGAAGAGAGAAGAGAGAAGAGAGAAGAGAGAAGAGAGAAGAGCGTAATGTCACTCCACTCTCTTCGATTTACCGCTTACTTCATTCTTTGAAAAATATGATAACCGAGGTCGGTTTTGACAATGGTGCTTATTTTACCAATTTTTGTATTTTGAATCGCTTTCTCAAAAGATTGAACCATGTCGCCTTTTTTAAAATAGCCAAGGTCTCCACCTTTGGGTGCGGTATTTTTATCCAGGGATTTCTCCAAAGCGAGTTTTGTGAAATTCTCTCCTTTACTAAAGGCTGCAATAATAGCATCCGCATCAGTTTGGGTTTTAACTAAAATGTGTCTCGCCCGCAGGTATTCAGGGTTTAAGGCCTTTTTTAAGTTTTCCATGTAATCTGGAGTCACCTTTAAGCCATAACGCTCGGCGGCTGATGCGTGCTGCATGGCCATCGCATAATTGTAAACCTCGTAAAATGCATAAGATAAATTGTTGTGTGCAATCGCGTAGTTAGGCAGCATTTTGAGCGCTTTCTGAAGCGCCTTTATGGATTTATCGAGTTTGCCCTGGTTCATGTAAGTTAAGCCGAGGCTGTTGTAGGTTTCCACATTCAAAGTGTCTACAGCAAGTGCCTGTTTGTGCAGCTCAACACTTTTGTCGAAATTTCCTTGTAAACGGTAGTTCGTGCCCAGATTATTTAAAGCAACCCCAAGGTTTGGATTCAGTTCAAGTGCTTTTTTGAAATTGGCTTCGGCTTCAGCATATTTGCCTGTTGAATTTAAAACAATACCAAGATTGTTGTAAGCGCGGGCATAGTCCGGTTTTAACTCGATTGCTTTTTGAGCTTCCTGCATGGCCAACTCGTAGGCGCCCACCGCGTGCAAAGCATAAGATAGATTGTTGTGGGCTTCAGGATAGTTTTCATCTAACTTTAAGGCTGCATTATACTGCCCAATGGCTTGCCGATAGTCGCCTGCGGCTAATAGGGCCGCGCCTAAGTTGTTGTGGGCGATAGGGCTATCCGGGTCAACCTGAAGAGCCTTTGCATACAAGGAAATTGCCTGTTCCTGCATACCGCTTGTATAAAAAATGAAACCAAGATTTACATAACTTTTTGCATAAGTCGAGTCTGTGCTGATGGCTTTCTGTAGTTGTTCAATGGCTTCATTAATCTTACCCTGGGCAATTAGATTCATTGCCTCATCGTTTATTTCTTCTGCTGTTTGCGCAGAGGCATTGTTGAAACAAAATAACATTAGAGTTGAAAGCAAAATGAAATGTTTCACTTGAGTGGTTCTCCTGTTCGTGGTTAAAAAGATGTCGGGGTTAAAATCAAAGGCTTTGTACTCAATCGGGGAGAAAGTGTTCCGTAAAATATTAATCTATCCGGGTCTGGTGAGTACTTTTTATGGCTTCATTCGCTGTTGCTGCCATTGGGCTGTTTTTTTTGAAAAAAAATGCATAAGTTCAACAGTTAAAAATAAAACTTTTCACGGAGGGTGAATGTCTTACAAATTATTTGGTTTCTTCGCAATCTCTTTGATTTTTCTGATCTCTTGTTCCAAACAAAACGAGGTGGGCATGGACACAATCGCAGAGGCTTATGTGAAATTGGTATTGAATATCGGACTTTATGACGCAGATTATGTTGATGCATATTATGGGCCGGAAGAATGGCGGCCTGAAGAGAACAGCGCTGAGGCTGATTTTCCTTATGAATCTCTGAAAAAAGATGTCACCGACTTAACTAAATTGCTTAATAAAACTGATTCTAAAACTCTTTCTGGCGGCGAGAAATTGCGCTTTACTTCTTTGGCTAAGCAACTGACAGCAGTTGATGCAAAAATCGAATTACTGAACGGCGCTAAGCTGACTTTCGATGAAGAATCGAACGTACTTTATGATGCAGTTGCCCCGTCAAACAGTGAAGAGTATTTTCAAAATGTGGTCAAAGAGCTGGAAGCGAAACTGCCGGGCAGAGGTAGCATTACGGACAGGTTGACTGAATTCAAAAAACAGTTTATCATTCCAAAAGATCGTCTGGATGCTGTTTTTCAGGCTGCTATCTCCGAAGCTCGCAAACGCACGCTGAAGTATATTGAACTTCCGGAAGACGAAAGTTTTATTGTTGAGTATGTCACCAATAAAGCATGGTCTGGGTATAACTGGTACCAGGGCAGTAGCCACAGTATAATCCAATTAAATACAGATTTGCCTATGTATATCGACCGGGCTATTGACCTTGCCTGCCATGAAGGTTATCCCGGACACCATGTTTTTAATGTGTTGCTGGAAAAAAATCTCGTTCGGAGCCGCGGCTGGATGGAATTCTCCGTTTATCCTTTATTCAGTCCACAATCATTGATCGCAGAAGGAAGCGCAAATTACGGTATAGACGTTGCTTTTCCCGGCGATGAACGGGTGGAGTTTGAACGCAATGTTTTGTTTGAACTGGCAGGCCTGGACGCTGACAACGCTGACGAATATTATGAAGTTCTAGCGTTGACACAAAAACTAGGTTATGCCAGCAATGAAGCGGCCCGTCAGTATCTGGACGGTAAAATAAATGCAGAGGAGGCGGCACAATGGCTGACTCAATACGCTTTGTCGACTCCGGACCGGGCTCAAAAAAGTATTAGCTTTATGGATAAGTACAGAAGTTACGTGATTAATTACAACCTTGGTCAGACTATGGTTAAAGATTTTATCGAAAGAAATGGCGGTACCGCTGACCAGCCGGAGAAGCGCTGGCAGCTTTTTTCAGAATTGTTGTCAGAACCGCACACGCCATCGGGGTTAAAGTAGCGCTATCAAGGCTATGGTTCTGATGGGCGTCAAGAGAGGCAGCGCGGTGTACGGATAGCCGCGCTTGCAGGAACTAGCGTCTTTGCAGTGGTTTTGCGGGCATTCAAGGAATATTTACAATAAGGACTTATTGTTCCAGGTGGACTGCAAACATCTTTTTTCTTGCTCGCTCGATTGTTTTTTGTATTGTCTTCACTTTTCTATTTTTCAAAGTTGCCAAATCTTTGCATGAGTAGCCAAAAAAGTGATGTAAAAGAAATAATTCTCTGGAAAGGGGTTTTAAACCAGACATTAGTTCTTCCAACTCTATCACCGACAACTGGTTTACTTCTATATCTTCAGACCCAATAGAAATTAATGACGGGTTTTGCGTTGTGAGCGGCACATACTTCCTGTGAAAACGACGTTCTTTTAAGTAATTGTTAAAGAGCCCCCACGAAAGTCCGCTTACAATAAATCCCAGAAAGTTCAGGTTACGGTCAAAACTGAACTTATCTATCAGCTCAGTAAAAATAACAAAGGCAGTTGACAGCAAATCTCCAACCTTGCAATTAACACCACATCCAATGCTTCTATGGCAATACCTGCTCAGAGATTTTAGCAATAAGGGGCTGAGTTCTAAAAAAATCTTTGCCCTCAATGTTGCCCGATCTGATACTTGTGATGCCATATAACGCTGAACACTTTTGTCCAACTCTGAGAGGTTTTGATTGGCAGGTAGTAAGTTAGCGCTTTGACCTGCCAGAAGGCGGAGCGGGCAATGTTTATAGAGAATATCTTTAGCCATGAGACTGACCGAATAAAATGTGATTACTAAAAAGATGACAGTTTTTACATAAAGAGCAAGAAAAAAGTGTCGTCTTTTTTTGTTTCGCTCAATATTATACTATAGGGTCTCCCTGAAAATTAAATTCGGAGGGAAATGAAATGCAAAAACAAAGGTTACTGACGTTTACTTTTATTATTTCATTAATAGTATTTAGCTCCACTTTTGCTCAAATTCCAGATGAAGTTAAATCAGGTCTAACTTTTAGAGATACCATTAAGTCTATAGTCTCTGTCGTTGACAATAACGGCAATAAGACTGATTATGTGAATACGATCCAAATGACAAATTTAGAATCAGTGAATAGGTCTTTAGCTTGGTCAGGCTATCTCTCGTTAGATGGTGACGATGATTATGCACAAGCAGACGATCACACCGAACTGGATGTGGGAGACGAAAGTAGTGAGGATCTCACGGTTGAGGCCTGGGTTAACTTCTCAGATTTTAGTTCTTCTGATGTCGTAAAAAAGAAAAATGCTTATGTTTTGTATACGAGACTTTCTTACAGCCAGGGAACCACTTTTAAAGGACTGGGTTTTATGGTAAATCCTATTGGAATGCTGTCATCTTCTACTACCCAATGGGGAGCAGGTGGATTTTGGGACTCCGGATGGCATCATGTTGCGGGTGTTTACAATCAGACGAGTGGAGAATTGATGTTGTACATGGATGGTAAGCTGCTTCATTCTTATATAACCGGAGGTGGCTCTGCGGCAAACTCAGAGGAGCCCCTGCAAGTTGGCTTGGATGTAACCGGACAAGTTGATGAAGTCCGAATATCAAATGTCATGCGATATGCAGATACTACCTATTCAGTTCCTGAGTCACCTTATGAAGTTGATGAAAATACCCGTGCCTTGTGGCACTTTGACGAAGTTGAGGGGGCAACTGAGTTTCATGATGTATGCATGGAAGATAATCTTCTGACCGGTTACAACGGGGCCCAAATAATTACATCAGTAGTTGAGAGGAACGATAACTTTACAACTCCTGGTAGTTTTTATCTACATCCAAGCTATCCCAATCCATTTAATCCAACAACACAAATTCGTTTTGCAGTTCCCACAGCCGGGATGGTGAATATTGATGTGTTCAACATGGCAGGGCAGAAGGTTGAGACACTCGTGAATGACAGATATTCTGCCGGCGTTTATGAGGTACAATTCAGAGCAAAGAACCTTGCCAGCGGCCTTTATTTTTATCGGTTAACTGCCGGTAACTTTACAAATTTACAAAAAATGATGCTTTTGAAATAGTGTCAGCAACCAAAGAATTCTTATTATTAAATCGACGCTGTTTGGTGAAGAGAGCTTTCTGAGTTTATTTTCATAATACTATTATCATCGGAAATCATTTACCCTGTAATATCATTTTTGAAAGGAACTTCAAGTGAATAGCAAAAGAGCAACAAATCCGAAACCTCATATCTTCTGCACGTTTTTCTGTTTAATGCTATTAATGTTTATTAGCAGTAGTCTCTTCGCGCAGCTTAACTTTGATGAAGAAACCTTACTCACAGGTGATGAATTTGGTGGTGATTTTGGCTATGCGGTCGCTATTAGCGGCAATACGGCCATCGTTGGTGCGCCATGGAGCGGCGCTAATGTCAATGGCTCTGCCTATATTTTTAATTTTGATGGAAATGATTGGGTGATGCAGCAAAAATTGTTAGCCAGCAATAATCATGATGGCGACAGTTTTGGACGTTCAGTGGCTATCAGCGGTAATACCGCCATCGTTGGCGCCGTAAGTTTTGGAAACAGCGATATCCAATCTGACTATAGCGCTGCTTACATTTTTCACTTTGACGGTGTTCAATGGGTGGAGCAGCAGATTTTACAGCCTGCGGGTGCTGCAACATCTGCTTTCGGCTACTCGGTTGCTGTTGATGGCAATACGGCAATTGTGTGCGATTTGTTTTTCTCATCTTCTTATCCCGGCTCTGCTTATATCTTCAAATATACTAATGGCGTGTGGAGCGAATCACAGAAATTAACTGCCAGTAGAGCAGGTCAAAAATTGTTTGGTTATGCCGTTGCCATGTCTGAGAATACGGCTATAATTGCAGCCAGGGAATGGGCTTCAAAAAGCGATTATAATGAAGGAGCCGCATACATATATTCAAACAATGGGGGAGTTTGGTCAGAGCAGCAGGTTTTGGAAGCTAGTGATAGTCAACCTGCGGATCATTATGCACAATCCGTAGCTATCAGCGACGATTATGCCATTGTTGGTGCGATAGGTTATGATCACTTCGAGAATTATGAAGGTAAAAAAGATGGCGCTGTGTACATTTATGAGTACAATAACAACAACTGGGAAGAAAAGCAAAAATTGACTGCCAGTGGTCAGCCCAGTGCAACTGATTCAGATTATTTTGGAAGATCTGTTGCTATCGACGGCGAAATGCTTGTCATCGTTGCGAGTTGGTTGCGCAAAATTTTCTTTTATCAACTTAATGAAGATAAAACGTGGGTGGAAGAATTAGAAATATCGGGTGACGAGAATGAT
Source organism: Candidatus Zhuqueibacterota bacterium (assembly GCA_029262035.1). Classification (GTDB taxonomy): domain Bacteria; phylum Zhuqueibacterota; class Zhuqueibacteria; order Oceanimicrobiales; family Oceanimicrobiaceae; genus JAJDAE01. Next base: position 16,499 of record JAJDAE010000065.1, on the reverse strand, counting down.
TGGGTGCAAACAGTGGCTATTGATCAAAACACAGTTGTTTCGGGAGGCGACTATGCAGGAGTCGATGAGCAAGGCCAGCGTTATTCTGGCGCCGCATACGTCTACGAATTTTTAGCCCAGCCGCGTTCGGTTACGGCTTCTGATGGAACATATAAAGACAAAATTAAAGTCAGTTGGGAAAACCCTGCAATGTCTGCCAGTGAAATGAGAATTTACCGCAATGGTGAAGTGATAGAAATCATAACTGCTACTGCAGGCGGCATTTATTGGGATGACCATGCAATTTCCGGGAATATATATTCATATGGTGTTTCAGCCTTTAGTAACAACTTTGGCGAATCGCTAATCACCACTTCACAAGGTTGGCGACGCCCGGATGGCAGAATCGATGGCACAGTAGTGACCAGACAAAATACCGGTGTTGGCGATGTGACAATAACCGTCGTTCCCACCGACTCCACGATTGCGAATTGTCTGGAATTTGATGGTGTGGATGATTTTGTGGAGGGCGGAACAAGCGGGAATATCGGTATTTCTGAACAGATGACCATTGAAGCCTGGATTAAGGTGCCAGCATCATTCCCGGCAAATTCCAGGGTAGGTAATATTATTGGCAATTATCCCGACAGTGCTAATTTTAATTTCGAAGGGCATGCAAATGGACAATTGCGTTTTTTTTGGAATAATGGTGAAAGAGACATTCTAACTACAAATTTCGACATGCGAGATGATAGCTGGCATCATGTGGCTGTAACCCGGGATGGCAGCACCAATGAAATTATATTATATACCGACGGTGCAAGAAACCAAATTTCAGAAGCTGGGAGTAATGTTGAAATTGAGTGGCCGCTGCTTATTGGCAAAGATTATAGAAGCGGTGCCGGCATACCTTTTTCTGGTAAAATTGGAGAAATTCGTATCTGGAATGTTGCCCGTGATTCATTTCAAATTAAAGCCGCAACGCAGAGTTCATTAACGGGAAATGAAGACGGACTTGTAGCATACTGGACTTTTGATGACTCAAGCCGTTCATCTTCATCAGTGGCCGGCGATTTTACCGTAGATGATGGAATTCCCGGCGGAATATATGGTGGAAATCACGGAAAAATTTTTGGCGCGCAATTTCACCACGACTCACAACTGATTGGTTCAAATGCCTTTACGGATGTGAATGGCGACTACGAGCTGTTTAACATTTACTACAGCGATTCAAGAAAATTCAAAATTGCACCGTCTAAGGAAAATCACGGATTTATGCCGGCTTTTAGGGAGAAAACTCTGGATTCGAACACACCAACGGCAACCCAAATTGATTTCACCGATACTACTGCATTCACGGTAAGCGGAAATATAAAATTTCTAAATACTACCTGCAATGTTCAGGGAGTGGAAATTCATCTAAACGATATCCCCACAGGCGCGTTAACTGATGAAGATGGTAATTTCAGCATTGCGATTGATGAACAGGCGGTGCATGAGATCAAGCCGGTTTTTGGTGATTCGGCTTTTGCGCATCATTTTGAACCGGATTCCATGTTGATTTTTGTTGATGACGATACATCCGGTCTGCAATTTTTTGATACCAGAACCAACTTGTTATTTGGTAATGTTCTGGGGCCGTGTAATGCATTTATTGGCATTGCGGATTTGCAAATCAAAAGTATTGGGTCTAATGCCGGTTGCCTGCCGGACACGATTATACAAACTGATACCAACGGGTATTATGCAGTGAATTTGCCGGCACAGACGTATACCATTGACGTTGTCGGAATCGACCCTTCTAATGAAACCATTGTTAGCTATTTCGCATTGGACACCGTAGATTTGTCGATGGAAAAGGCGGAGAAGGATTTTATCTATCGCAATGCCCCGGTTATCCAGCTGAGCCAATTGCCGCAGTCAGGAGGGGGAGCTTTCGAGGTACCCGTCTGGCGGCAAAGAACCTGGAATGAAATCAAGATTGAAGTACTCGAGGCTTGGGGTGACGATACCTGCAATGTTAAAGAAGGGTATGTTGTTATTAAAGATGAAGTAAGCGATAACCGAGATGAGCCGATTACCCTCCAACTGGATTCAACGGGCACCGCCTATTATCCGGTAGTTCCCGGTGTCCCGAATATACATGATGTGCCGGCGAATCATCCTTATCAGAGACGTTTACATATAACCGCAATTGTTGGGCAGGAAAGCAACTTCCTCGAACAATGGGTCTTGGTTACAGGGCATAGCCCAAGAGAGCCGGCCTTCTACAATACCTCTCCGGAATTGGTGCATTGGGTTTTACGCGATCCCCCTGGAGACAAGAGTTTCTCATTCTTAAAAAAGGACACGACGCTTTCTACATTTATAACACAAAATATCGTTTCATCAAGAGGCGATGGGGTGCAAACCAGTATCCAATATGGTGTGATTATGAGTATTGGTGGCGGTGTAACTTTCGATTTTGGTGGTTATTTATACAGTCATGGTGATTTTTACAAAATAAGTGAGGGGGGAACAACTGAAGGTAAAAAGGTGACACTGACCACAACTGAGGAATTCCAAACTTCGGATGGTGACAAGGTGCTTGGCGAAGACGGGGATGTATACATAGGCGCAACCTATAGCATGGTTTATGCTTTATCCGACGCCATCGATTTTGACTGGACCACAAACGAGGTTTTAAAAGATACGTTGGTAGCCTGGGATATCGATAAGATTAATAGCACTTTTATGTTCACAGAATCTCATATTAAGAATTTTATTATTCCCGAATTGGAATACCTGCGTAGTCAGGCTGATTCAGTAAGGGCGGAACAACTACAGAATGATATAAGCAGGTGGCAATATGAACTATTTTTTAATGATAGTTTGAAAAATATTGCTGCATTTGAGAGTAATATTTCATTTAGCGCCGGTGTGTCCCGCACCCTGACCTCAGTCAATGAAGTAGCTTCTGTAAAGACAAAGTCTGTAAAAGACGCCTGGGATGTACATTGGGATGCAGGAATTGGGATAGTATATTTGGGGGCTAATTCCGAGGTCGGTTATCAGGGTTCTTACTATAACCACACAGTCCATGACACGACCTTTGAAAGCACATTCAGCCTGACAACCGGATATCATTTAGAAGATGACGATCCGGGAGATGAATTCAGTGTTTCAGTGAAAAAAGATCCACATTACAAAACACCAGTGTTTGAGCTTTTTGCCGGCACCAGCAGCTGCCCCTGGGAAAAGGGAACTCAGCCGCGCGATGGTGTAGCGATGAGCATGGACACCTATGAACAATATGATATGCCGCCGGATGAGCCAGTGTTTTTTACGCTTTATCTGGTAAATGCAAGCGAATCCAATGAAGCACGTGATTATTCGCTTTCGCTGGTGTTGGCAAGCAATCCGGATGGGGCTCTGATCACAGTAGGTGCAGATGCTTTAGGAAGTACGCCATTACCCTACCCTCTGGGCCCAGGCGAGACTTTGCAGCAAACAGTGAAAGTGAAACGAGACGAAGGCAGCGCATTCGATTATGATGATTTGCAGCTGCGTTTTTATTCTGCGTGCGATCCACAAATAGATACCACGGTTACGTTTAGTGTCCGTTTTCAAAAGCCATGCTCAGATGTTACCATTTCGAGTCCGGGAAATAACTGGATTATTAACAGTACAAATGGTGATAGTCTCGCCGTTGTTTTGCGGGACTATGACGTAGGGGATGAAAACATGACTGATATCAAATTGGAGTATCGGCAAAAGGGCAATACCGGTTGGTCGCCGGTTCATCGCTGGGATAGAGCAGATATTCCTCCGGACTCCATTCTGTATAGTTGGGATATTTCCAATCTATCCGATGCTGGGTATGAATTACGGGCCTCGACACTTTGTCCTGCCGGAACCTTTTACTCACGGCGAGCGAATGGCATGATTGATCGCACCGCACCCACCGTGTTTGGCAATCCAGAGCCTGCAGATGGTTCGTATGATTCCGGAGATGAAATTTCCATTACGTTCAGCGAAGACATTAATTGTGCCACTGCTACTTTGGGAAATGTCACTCTTGTACACTTAAGCGATGGTTCAGCGATAAATATCCAAATCGATTGCAAAAATGATAAACTGATTCTTAAGCCCTCTTCCAGCGAAGACCTTGTGCATGGGGAAACCTTGCGGGCGAGTATTTCAGGGATTTCAGATTTGCAGGGTAACGTGATGGAAAATCCTGAAAATTGGGAGTTTACAGTAGACCGGGGAGTTTTGTCTGTCGATTATTTTGAACAAACTGTGCCAAAACAATTTGCTTTAGAACAAAATTACCCCAATCCATTTAATCCGGTAACCCAAATTCGATATGCCTTGCCGAGGCCGGTTTATGTCACGCTGGTGGTTTATAACCTGAAAGGCCAGGAAATACTGCGGCTGGTGGAAGCACAGCAGGAGTCGGGACATTATAGCGTGCAGATGGACGGGCGTTTCCTCAGCAGTGGCCTGTATATTTATCGGATTCAGGCAGGCAATTTTGTCCAACTTCGTAAGATGTTGTTGGTGAAATGATGGTTTATGCTATGAGGAGCCAGCATAGCAAATTCAACCGACGCGTTGAATGTACACGGTTTAAAGTTCAAGAATTCAAGATATTGGGGGAACCTCCTGACTTTGGTTTGGCATGCACCTCAATTATTGCGATACCTTAAAAATTTCGCAAGAATAAGAAAGTGAAATCGATTTTCTTAATTCTGAGAATAATTTGACGAAACCATTTATGAAGTCTATGTTTGAGATAGTTCTATAAGTTATTATTTTATTGAAACTTAAAACCTAAAGTCTTTAAGCGGTTTGCATGAAGGTATAATTTTTGCAATCACTCAAGTAATATTCTTTTCACAACATCAAATCTTAACTGATCAAAATCGTTTCAGATGAGGGGCTTGGCGAATGCATGAGCTTGCGATTGCACAATCTATTGTATCGACTGTTGAATCTGAAGTTAGGCGCCAGAATCTACCCCCGGTGATACAAATAGCTGTCCGCATTGGGGCGTTGAGCGACATTGTACCTGATGCACTCATCTTTAATTTTGAAGCGATAACGCGTGACACACCATTTGAGCAAACCGAACTCCTTGTTGAACACGTCGAATTAAAAGCCAGATGCAAAGTCTGTAATCATGCATTTGAAGTTGAAAACCTATTTTTTAGTTGTCCGGATTGTGATAGCGGACAAGTTGAACTTACCCAGGGTGAGGAATTAGATATTTCTTATATTGAGGTTGCCGATAATAATTAGCGTGTTTTTATAACTCTGGACCTTTTAAATACTTAGTGGTTGGCCGAAAACTCGACCTTTCATGTCATTCAGGCACGAGATTCCTGTTTACAATCCGCAGGGATGACAGGTCGTGGTCGTTTTCGGGAGCACACTATTTACAAATTTTTGACGAACTGCGGAGGTATATTCATGGCGCAAATCCCCCTTAAGGGAAAACTCACTTCAGAAAATGATCTGCTTGCTGCAGAACTTAGGGACGAATTCAGAGAAAATAAAATTTTTTCGCTAAACCTTGTGAGCTCTCCGGGTTCAGGGAAAACCAGTTTATTAGAGAAGACCCTCGCTGCGTTGGGAGATAAACTGGAAATGGGTCTGATTGCAGGCGATGTTCAAACGGAAAACGACGCCAACCGGTTGATTCAGGCAGGCGGGAAAATGGTTCGTCCGATTGTGACCAATGGCGCCTGCCATCTCGACGCAAAAATGATCATGCGCGTTTTACCCGAATTCAACTTAAATAGACTTGATGTACTTTTCATTGAAAATGTCGGCAATCTTGTTTGTCCTTCTTCATTTGATTTGGGAGAAGATATGAAGGTAGTGCTCATCAGTACCACCGAAGGCGATGACAAACCACTGAAATATCCAGCGATGTTCCGACGCTCTTCTTTGATGATTATTAATAAAATTGATTTGCTTGGGCTGTCAGATTTTGACCTGGATAGGGTGAAAAAACATGCACGGCAAATCAATGCCAATATCGAAATTATTGAACTCTCCTGCCGTACGGAGGTAGGGATGGAAAGTTGGTTCAACTGGTTAACCGGAAAGATCAGGGAAGGGTGCCCCAGCCGCTGAATAAAAGACGGACTTAAATGTTATGCTCAGTCGCGAAAAAATCACAATCAATGGTATCGTTCAGGGCGTGGGGTTTCGACCTTTCGTGTACAACCTGGCGCGAAAGTATGCGCTGGCAGGGTATGTCCGTAATAATAGCGCTGGCGTCTTGATCGAAATCGAGGGCCTACCAAAAAGTTTGAATCAATTTCGAGAGGGTTTACGTCGAGAATCACCACCCCTGGCGCAGATCGTTTCATGTGAGGTAGAACCGCTTCGCCCCAAGGGTGATCGTGCATTTGCAATTGAAGCGAGTGAACGCGGTGATTCGCCGGTTACTTTGATATCGCCGGATATCTGTGTTTGTCCCGATTGCCTCGAAGAACTCTTTGACCCAACAGATCGCCGTTACCGCTACCCGTTTATTAACTGTACGAACTGTGGACCGCGTTACACCATTGTTCGTAGTTTGCCGTATGACCGGCTATTCACTTCTATGGCAGAATTTGACTTGTGTGCAACGTGCGAACAGGAATATCGCGATTCCGGCAACCGACGCTTTCATGCCCAACCCAATGCCTGCCCCGACTGTGGTCCGCAACTGAGTCTGAAAGATAATCGTGGGCGGCAAATTGAAACATCCGATGTGGTTCAAACGACAGTGGCGCTTCTGCAAGAAGGTGAAATTGTTGCTGTCCGAGGATTAGGTGGATTCCATTTGGCCGTTAATGCGTTTGATGAAAGTGCGGTTCAGGAATTACGCCGCCGCAAAGGCAGAAGGCAAAAACCATTTGCACTCATGGCGCCTGATATGGATACTGTCCGTAAATTCTGTCGGCTTTCTGAGGAAGAACAGGCCGTTTTACAAAGCCCGCAACGCCCAATCGTTATACTGCGCGCGTTATCCAATCTAAAGCTTGCGCCTTCCATCGCACCGGGAACCAATTACCTCGGTTTCATGCTGCCTTATACACCGTTGCATTATGTTCTGCTCCGTGATAATTTTCAGGCGCTTGTTATGACCAGCGCCAATTTTGCTGAAGAACCTATCGCCATTGGCAACGATGAGGCAGAGGATAGATTGAAAGATGTAGCTGACTTTTTTTTGCTGCACGACAGAGAAATTCTACAACGTTGTGACGATTCCATCGTGAGTTGTGTTGGTGGTGCGCCGCGTTTGTTTCGCCGTTCGCGTGGGTACGTGCCGCAACCGGTTTTCCTGAAGAAGCCTACGGAAAAAAGAATTCTCGCCTGTGGTGCTGAATTGAAGAACTCAATTGCACTGTCGCGCGGCGATACCGTATTTCTGAGTCAGCATATTGGCGATCTGGATAACCCTGCGGCGTTTACTTTTTACGAAAACAGCATAAACCACCTGCAGAAAATATTGGAGATTAAACCGGAGGCGATTGCTTACGATCTGCATCCCGAATATCTTTCCACCAAATGGGCTTTGGAGCAGCAAGAAATCCCAAAAGTTGGCGTGCAGCATCATCATGCTCACCTCGTCTCGGTTTTGGCTGAGAACCAGGTTGAAGAACGTGCCATCGGCATCATTTTAGATGGAACCGGCTATGGTTCGGACGGCACCATCTGGGGCGGCGAAATTTTAATTGGCGATACCTGTGACTTCGAGCGTTTTGCATGGCTTTCACCGGTTGCGCTACCGGGTGGCGCTGCCGCTATTCGTGCGCCCTGGCGAATGGCTGTCAGCTTCTTAAAGCAAGCTTTTGGTGAACAGTTGCATGAGCTAAACATTCCGATTCTGAAAGATCGGCCTGCAACCGAAGTACAGCTCATTGAGCAAATAATCGAAAAAAACATCAATTCTCCGCTCACATCAAGCTGCGGTCGCTTGTTCGATGCGGTCGCTGCAATTTTAAATATTCGTGGTGAGATTAATTATGAAGCTCAGGCTGCGATTGAATTGGAAATGTGCATCGACGTTTCCGAGAAGAGCTGGTACAAAGATGCTGTTTCACAAAGCGAACCCGGTGAAGCGCTCGGCCTTGCACCGCTCATTCGTGCTGTGGTACGAGATTATGAACATGGAATCAGCCCTGATAAGATCGCTGCGAGGTTCCATCGTTCCCTGGCGGAACTCTTTCTGAGAAGTGCTGTCTATGCTCGCAGTAAAAATCAAATCGAGCTCGTTGCTCTGAGCGGCGGTGTTTTTCAGAACAAATATTTTTTTAATTATCTTGTACGGCGTTTGGAAGAAGAAAAATTCCGCGTTGTCACCCACAAGCTGGTGCCAACTAACGATGGCGGCATCGCGCTTGGTCAAATTGTGATCGCAGATCAGAAATTACGCAAGCTGAAATTATAAAGGAGGTTTACAATGTGCCTGGCAATCCCCGGAAAAGTCCTGGAAGTATATGAGGAGAACGGCTTAAAAATGGGTCGTATAGATTACGCTGGAACTGTGAACACCGCTTGTTTAGCCTATGTGCCGGAAATCGAGCTTGGGCAATATGCAATTGTTCATGCCGGTTTTGCCATTAGCATTGTTGATGAGGAGGAAGCCCAAAAAACTTATGAAGTTTGGGAGGAGCTGGTTAAAGCCGCTGCTGAGGAAGGAACAGATATTTTTGGGATGCCTCTGGACGAAAAGGAAAAGGATCCGAGCAAGAGGAGGCTGCCGTGAAATATCTCGATGAATACCGCAATCCGGAAATTGCGCGGCGAATTCTGGATGAAATTCACCATGTGACCACCAAGCCTTGGGTGATCATGGAAATTTGCGGCGGTCAGACACATTCCATTCTAAAAAATGGTATCGATCAACTGCTGCCGGAACAAATCGAACTTGTGCATGGACCGGGCTGCCCCGTGTGTGTTACACCGCTGGAGCAGATAGATAAGGCGCTGGTAATTGCTGCCGGAGAGGATGTCATTTTTACTTCGTTTGGCGACATGCTGCGGGTACCGGGCTCTGAAAAAGATTTACTGATGGTAAAATCTGAAGGCGGCGATGTCCGCATTGTATATTCTCCACTCGATGCAGTAGCCTTAGCCCGCAAAAATCCGGATAAAAAAGTGGTGTTCTTCGCGGTGGGATTCGAAACCACAGCGCCAAATAACGCCATGGCAGTCTGGCAGGCGCACAGGGAAGGGTTGAAGAATTTTTCTATTTTGGTGTCGCATGTACTTGTTCCCCCGGCCATGGAAGCGCTGCTGTCTTCAACTAGAAATCGGGTTCAGGGTTATCTTGCTGCCGGTCATGTTTGCACCGTGATGGGGTGGGAGGAGTACATCCCAATTGCAGAACGATACAAGGTGCCAATTGTAGTTACAGGATTTGAACCAATGGATATACTTGAAGGAATTTTGTTAACTGTAAAACAGCTTGAAAACGGTACGGCCACAGTTGAGAACCAATATTCACGCATCGTTCAACGCGAGGGTAACCGGCCTGCCCGGGATTTGATCGGTAAAGTATTTCAAATCAGTGATCGCAAATGGCGCGGCATCGGCGAGATCCCTGCAAGTGGTCTCACTCTGGCGCCCAAGTATCAGGAGCATGATGCCGAAATCGTTTTTGACGTGTCGGCTCTGAAGGTTGATGAGCCTGCTGAGTGCATCAGCGGTGAAGTGCTGCAGGGTTTAAAAAAGCCCTTTGAATGCGCTGCGTTCGACACAACCTGCACGCCTCAGACCCCCTTGGGGGCAACCATGGTTTCGACCGAGGGTGCTTGCTCGGCTTATTATTTGTATGACAGCACTTCGCTTAAAAAGGCCGGACTGGCTTCTCAAGAAACGAATAAATAATTGTCCGCAGGCATAATGAGATATGAAAAACAGTAATAACAAACCCGCCATTTTAGAAACAGGAACCGATAATTTCGGCGAGTGCCCGTTGCCGATTACCGGCCACGAAACCGTTCAGCTCGCGCATGGCAGTGGCGGCAAAATGATGAACCAGCTTATCGATCGACTTTTTCTGTGGGCATTTGATAATGAAAAACTCAATCAGCTCGATGACCAGGCGGTTCTCAGTATTAAAGGAGGTCGATTGGCTTTCAGCACTGACTCATTTGTTATTGACCCAATTTTCTTTCCGGGTGGTGATATCGGTGAGCTTGCTGTCAATGGGACGGTTAACGATGTTTCTATGTGCGGCGCGAAACCGCTTTACCTCAGCGCCGGCTTTATTATCGAAGAGGGTTTTCCCCTGATCGATCTAAAACGCATTGTGATTTCAATGGGGGAGGCTGCCGCAAAGGCAGGTGTGAAAATCGTTACGGGCGACACAAAAGTTGTCAATAAAGGCCAATGCGACAAGGTTTTCATCAACACAGCGGGAATTGGTTTGCTTGAAGGGGATTATGAAATAAGTAGTCATAATCTGCAGCCGGGGGACAATTTGCTCGTCAATGGCTCCGTCGCCGATCACGGTATGGCTGTCCTTTCCCGTCGGGAGGGATTAGCTTTTGACATGCCGATTGAAAGCGACACGGCTGCATTAAACGGATTGGTGAGTCAACTACTTCAGGCCGGCGGTGACGCGATACATGCTATGCGTGATCCAACCCGTGGTGGTCTCGCTGCCACGCTGAATGAATTCGCAATCAACTCCAACGTTGGGATTAAAATAGCCCAGACCAGGGTTCCTTTGAAGCCGGAAGTTGCCGGCGCCTGTGAAATTCTGGGACTGGATCCGTTTTATGTGGCGAATGAAGGCAAGCTCGTGGTTGCTGTTGCCGAAGAACGGACGCAAGCGGTTTTGGCAGCGATGCAAGCTCATGAGTTGGGCGCTGATGCTGCGATTATCGGTAAAGTCGTGGCGGAGGATAATGGCAGGGTGCACGTACAGACCCGAATCGGCGCCTGGCGCATTCTCGACATGCTGGTAGGCGAGCAGTTGCCGCGAATTTGTTAAAATAGCACAAAGCTCCTCCTTACTAAGGAGGCTGTTGCAGGCAAACTGATTTCGTCATTTTGATGGTTTTTACCCTTCGACTCCGTTCAGAGTGAAGAGCCACAAGTTAAAAAAAATAAATTTGCTACGAAGCTTCAAATTAAAGGCTATCCTCATTTGTTTAAATATAGATAACTGCGGATTACATCAATGTAGCTAAAACCTGAGCTGTCTGTTCTCTTATTTGTGATTCGCAACAATGTATTACTAAATAAAAGGAGAAAGCTATGGTAAAAAAATTGCCCTCAATATGGGAGGCTATGCAAACCAAGGGCTATTCACGCCGCGATTTTATGAGGTTTTGTAGTATGGCTGCTGCAGTAGCCGGCGTAAAAGTCTCTGGAATGGCCTCCGTTGTACATGCATTTGAAAAGAAGCCGCGTCCACCCGTGGTGTGGTTGCATTTCCAGGAATGCACCTGTTGTAGTGAATCATTTATCCGCTCTTCTCACCCGATAGTATCAGATGTTGTTTTCGACTACCTGTCCCTCGATTATACCGAAACATTGCAAGCGGCCGCAGGGCATCAGGCGGAAAAGTGCCTGCACGATACCATGAAGAATAATGCCGGGAAGTATATTCTTCTGGTGGAAGGCTCAGTGCCAATGAAAGATGATGGCGTTTATTGCACAATTGGCGGTCGGTCTGCCGAAGACATTTTGAAGGAAGCTGCTAAAGATGCCGCCGCAGTTATTGCCTGGGGAAGTTGTGCATCAAACGGATGTATTCAGGCAGCCAACCCCAATCCCACCAACGCCACGCCTATTCACAAAATCATCAGCAAGCCGGTTATTAATGTTCCCGGCTGTCCGCCTATCGGCGATGTGATGACTGCCGTTATTACGCATGTACTGGTTTTCGGCAAAATTCCCGACCTTGATGGTCAGGGTCGCCCGAAGGAGTTTTATGGCCGCCGTGTGCATGATACTTGCTACCGCCGCCCATACTATGATGCGGGTATGTTCGTAGAAGCCTGGGATGACGACAAGGCTCGAAAAGGCTATTGCTTATACAAAATGGGTTGCCGTGGCCCGGTTACCTATAATGCCTGCTCTGTTACGCGTTGGAATGAAGGAACGAGTTACCCGATCCAGTCAGGCCATGGCTGTATTGGCTGCAGTGAAAACGGTTTCTGGGATAACGGGCCGTTTTATCGTCATCTGGCCTCATTCCCCGGGTTTGGAATCGAAACCACCGCTGATACTGTTGGCACAGTTGTCGGGGTTGCAGCGGCTGCGGGTGTAACCGCACATGCCGTCACTACCCACATTCGTAAAAAGAAAATCGTCAACGACAGAATTGAACGGTCGGTTACTGATCGTGAACCTAAAAAAGAGGGGGGTGAAGAATAATGGCACGAATCGTCGTCGATCCGATTACACGTATTGAAGGACATCTCCGCATTGAAGCGGTTGTTGAAAACGGCAAAATATCGGAAGCCTATAGTTCCGGCACCATGATACGAGGTTTTGAAAAAATTTTAAAAGGCCGAGACCCGCGTGATGCCTGGGCCTTTACCGAACGGGCTTGCGGTGTCTGTACCACCGTGCATGCACTCGCCAGCGTTCGCACCGTAGAAGATGCACTGAAAATTTCCGTGCCCAAAAATGCGGAGCTTATTCGCAATCTCATGTTTTGCGCCCAGTATTGCCAGGACCATGTGGTGCATTTTTACCACCTGCACGCACTGGACTGGGTCGATGTTGTCAGCGCCTTGTCCGCCGACCCCAAAGAAACATCCAGAATTGCACGCTCTATTTCCAAGTGGCCTAAAACATCGCCCGGCTATTTTAGCGACATTCAGCAGCGTGTGAAAACGTTTGTTGAAAGCGGTCAGTTGGGCATTTTCGCCAACGGTTATTGGGGGCATTCTGCCTATAAGTTGCCTGCGGAGATCAACCTGCTTGCGGTGGCTCATTATCTGGAAGCGTTGGAGTGGCAAAAGGAAATTGTGAAAATCCATGCGATTTTTGGCGGTAAGAATCCTCACCCCAATTATCTCGTAGGTGGCGTGCCGTGCTCCATCAATCTCGAAGAAGTTAACGCCATTAACTCAGAGCGGCTGAATCATGTTCTTAAACTGATTAAAGACGCCATGGCGTTTGTGGAGCAAGTATATATTCCCGATCTTATGGCTATCGCCGGTTATTATAAAGATTGGGCCGCCGTCGGTGGCGGGTTGGAGAACTATCTCTCGTATGGCGATTTACCGACTCAGGGTTACAACCAGCCGGATTCATTTAAATTTCCGCGCGGCGCTATCCTGAATCGCAATTTGAATGAAGTGCACGATGTCAATGGTAAGGATTCTGAAGAGATAAAAGAGTATATCGCGCATTCCTGGTATAAATATGCTGGCGGCGATAAAACCGGACTTCACCCGTGGGATGGAGAAACCGAATTCAACCACACCGGTCCCAAACCCCCTTATGACTTTCTGGATATTGATGGCAAATATTCCTGGATAAAGACGCCGCGCTGGCGGGGTAATCCAATGGAGGTCGGCCCATTAGCCCGTTTGCTGGTTGGCTATGCCAGTGGCAGTGATGAGGTAAAAGATGTTATTCATGAGGCGATACATGCGCTGCAGGTTCCTGTAACCGCTTTGTTCTCGACACTCGGTAGAACTGCCGCCCGCGGCCTGGAAACACGTCTTGTTGCCCGGTGGATGAAAGGCTTTTACGACGATCTGTTGGCAAACATCAAGAATGGCGACACCCGTACTTTTAATGATGAACGCTGGGAACCGGATACATGGCCGAAAACTGCGGAAGGTGTTGGTCTAACTGAAGCGCCCCGTGGTGCTCTGGCACATTGGATCCGGATTAAAGACAAGGTCATCGACAACTATCAGTTGGTCGTGCCCAGTACCTGGAATGCCTCTCCAAAAGATCACAATGGCAAACGTTCAGCATACGAGGAATCGCTGGTGGGTACTCCTGTTGCAAATGAGGATGCCCCCATCGAGATTTTACGCACCGTGCATTCGTTTGATCCTTGTATTGCCTGTGCCGTGCACCTTTATGATCCGGATGGCAAAAATATTCATCAAATAACCGTACGCTGAGGAGTGATACTATGGCAGATACACAAGCTGTAAGCTTTTACCGTGTCTATGTCTGGCAGGTGCCGGTTCGGTTATATCATTGGCTCAACGCGATTTGTGTTCTCGTATTAATCGTTACCGGGTTTTTGATCGGCAAACCGCTGGCAATAATTTACTCCACAGAGGCATACCAGCAATACTGGTTTGGCACGGTTCGTTTCATTCACTTTGTAACCGCTTTTATTTTCTTCTTTAATTTCCTGATTCGAATATACTGGGGTTTCGTGGGAAATAAATACGCGCGCTGGAATAATTTTATCCCGTTTAAGAAGGCGCACTTCGAGGAAATAAAAGAAGTCCTGAAGGTCGATATATTGCAGTCGAAAGCGCAGGGCATTATTTCCATCGGCCATAATATGCTTGCCGGTGTAACCTATTTTCTGTCCTTTCTGGTTTTTCTGTTTCAGGTATGTACCGGCTTTGCGCTCTATTCTTCCATGAGTGGTTCGTTTTTGCCGAAGCTGTTTGCCTGGGTAATACCTGCAATGGGCGGAGATTTTGCCGTCAGACAGTGGCACCATATATTCATGTGGTTCTTTGTGGTCTTTACTATCATCCATGTCTACCTGGTTTTTTACCATGATTATGTAGAGGGCCGTGGCACGACCTCTTCCATGGTGGGTGGCTGGAAGTTTGAGAGGGAAGATGTCCTCAAATAAAGCACCGCGTATACTCGTTCTCGGTATCGGCAATGTCCTCATGGGGGATGAGGGCGTTGGCGTACATGTCGTTCGTTTGCTGGAGAAGCAGAAACTGCCGCCTGGCGTCGTCTGTTTGGACGGTGGTACCGGCGGCTTTCATCTGCTGGATGAGATACAACGTGCCGGACAAATATTCATCGTCGATGCCACTGTTGACGGCGCTCCCCTTGGAACGCTGCGCCGGTTGCGCCCAAGCTTTTCCTCGGATTATCCAACCACGCTTTGCGCGCACGACATCGGGTTAAAAGACATGTTAGACAGTCTTTATCTTTTAGGTACGCCGCCGAATGTTACCCTGTATGCAGTTTCAATTTCCCTGCCGCAAGATATGAAGATGGAGCTTTCTCCCGAATTGGAGGAATTCGTGCCCGGAATTGCGATTGAGGTTTTAGAGGAGGTTGAATCTGTGTAGTGGAGTCATCTATAATGGTTGTGTGGAATAAGGATTGGATTTGAATTTTTGCTTATGTTTCGTTTTGAGTACATGGACAGATTTTTCATCGTTCCACCCGGTTCGCCGGGAGTTTCAACTGGCATGGAGAATGGAGCTTATGCCGAAAGATAACGCAATTAAGCAAAGAAATTCACAAAAAATCACCACATTCATGATTTATGCTGTTGACTTTTGGGTCATTTATTTATTGTTTAGTTGTGGTGAAGTCGATGGACGATGCTGAGAGTGCTTGTCGCGATGAAATATAATTTCGACACTGTCAGGATAGATTTAGAGTTCGCATCTTTGGCCTCATAATATCTTCTGTTTGTCATTAATTAGGAATTGGTTTCATTGTTTCGCTCCAAAAATGAAGGCTAATATCCTATTTAATGCGGTTATTCATGATTTGTATTTAAAGGCAGAGACGCATGATGATGCGTCTCTGCCTATTTTTTTCAAACTGGTGAATGTCCGGTATAGAAAGTGAACTTATCACCATATCTCCGGCAATTTTTTATTCTGCGGGTTCTAATACAGAGATAGCAGCTGGTGTCTCTTCATCCATTACAACGGTTACAGTTTCGGTGGCGGCCGGATTTCTACGCAAATTAGATGGCCGGAAACCAAAATTAATTAAGCGTGGGTCGCGGCTGCCTTCGGGCATGCTTTCCATAAGAAACGCATAAACCTGCGTACGCAAATGGCGGTATTGTGCAAGAAGCGCCGCGCGTTCACCACGCAAACTAATTTTTTGCGCTTTATAATCAAGGCGTTGCTTCAGTCCGCTTTGTATTGCCTGGTAGAGTGTTTCAGCAGTGGTCAATACATCTGCGGAAAGCTTTAATGCCTCATCTTCAAGTTCGTCCGAAACGGGTTTCAGGTTGGCCAACAAAAACATTAACCGCTCCTGTCCATGACGCTCAAGCCTGGCCAAACCGTAATGCGCGCGAATGGCCAAATGTTTCTCATGCGACAAATGCGCCCCTACAACGCGGCGGACGCGCTGTAAAAACAGCATTACACTATCCTGAGTCTGCAGTAAGTCCAAACGTTCCTGCACATCGGCGCTTTGTACCAGATTATTTTCGTTAATACAGTCGGTTATGGCCTGGTGTGCAGCTTCAACTTCAGTTTTTAGTGCCTCTGGCAAGGTAAGTTCCGTTGCTTCTGCGCCGGCGAAAATTTTTTCCAGCCGTGCTTGAGCGTTTTCCATTTGCCGTGCGTTAAAATAGGGTACCATCTTGGTTCTCCTTT
>JAJDAE010000064.1 GCA_029262035.1 Candidatus Zhuqueibacterota bacterium | reverse complement strand
TAGGTTAACGCCAGACCAAATACCGCGATAGCATAGCCCAAAAAGATTAGCAAAGCTCGATAGCGCCATAGATCAAAAGACACAAACCAGAGCAATGCGCCTAATAAAGCATAAAAAGCCGAAGTTGAACGCGCAAGGTACCCGACCACTGGTGTTTCGGGAAGTTTACCCATCCCGAGGGCGGTGTGCATCGCATCCATCCAATTATAAGGAGCAAATATAAAAATAACTGCCAGTAACGAAAACCCGCCTATTATTCGTAATAAAAGGGTTAAATTTTTTTTCATTATTATTGCCTCATAAAATGAGTATCCGGTAGTATTTCTGATAAATATAAAACAACAATTTAATACTGTCAATAAAAAGGAGAGAGAGTTTCCAGCCCTAAATTCTATTCGCAAAGGTGTATTAACATCCGGCTGGACCCTTGCCGGTCAACCGTTTGGGTGAATTTCGAAGTTACTCATTCCTCAAACTAATTGCCGGGTTTGCACGGTCGGCTTTGATGGATTGAAAGGAAACTGTAAAAAAAGCGATGGCAAGGGCAGCCAATCCGGCAGTTATAAAAAGAAGTGGATTAGGAGTCACCCGATAAACAAAACCTTCCAGCCAAAGTTGCGTTGCGAAATAACTGAGCGGCCAGGCAATGACGTTGGCAATTAAAACCCATTTGAGGAAATCTTTCGCCAGTAGAAATACAATTTCACCATCTGTTCAAAGTTTTCTTTTGCTGTTGTGTCGCAATTCAAAAGTTTCTTTTTGGAAGGCTGACAACTTGGAAAGCTAATAGTTCAAACCAATATTGTTGCCCCATGATAGTCCACAAAACTTACCGTTCCAAAAAAATCTTGACATTCCCACAATTTTGTTTATATTTCGTTTTACTAATTTTTGGAGTTCAGGTGAAACAGTTTATCCCACAAAATCATTATTGGTATTATTGGTGGTCATGTTTTAAAACATGATGGTGGGAGTAGTTTATTCAGACTTAAAAAGCAAAGTTAATTTAGTTAGAAAACACAGCCCGCCTAAAAAAAGGTGGGTTTTTTAGTTTTAGGAGTATAGTGTCAATGGTTAGCACGTCGGTCTCCAAAACCGAAAGTCCGGGTTCAAGTCCTGGTACTCCTGCAAACCATAGTAATCGACGGATAACGACGAAGTAAAGCCACTGATTAACACGGATTAAACACGGATGAGATGAGTTTAGAATCTGAAGACATTACAGAAGCTATCATCGGTTCTGCATTTGAAGTTTATAATATTCTTGGTTTTGGTTTTTGGGAGAAAGTTTACCAAAAGGCACTACAGGTTGAATTGTTGCGTCGAGGGCATTCGGCTGAATTAGAACATCCCATAAAAGTGTGATTTAAAGGTGTCGTCGTTGGCGAGTATCAGGCGGATTTATTTGTTGACGGTAAAGTTATGGTAGAACTTAAAGTTGCAAAGAAGTATAACCCAAAAGATGAACCACAGTTGCTTAATGAATTAAAAGCTACAGAAAGAAAAGTTAGTTGGACTACTTATCAATATCGGTAAAGAAAAAGTGGAATTTAAGCGGTTCGTTTACTGAAAAATCTGTGTTTCATCAGTGTGAATCCGTGGCCAAAATTATTTTATATTATGAGTAAGCGATGACATTCGAAGAATTTAAAAAATATTCCGGGCAAGGGAACGTCATCCCGGTTTACAAGACGTTTCTTGCAGATCTACTGACGCCGGTGTCGGCCTTTATGCGACTGCAATCTCTTTCAGAACAATCTTTTTTATTGGAAAGCGTTGAAGGCGGGGAACATAGCGCGCGGTTTTCATTTATTGGCTGCAATCCTTTTTCAACCATAAATTGCTCTGACGACCAAGTTGAGGTTTTAGAGGGCGGTGGGCGACAAGTCATAGGCAAAAATATCTTTGAATATCTCGATGAACGCTTTGCTGGTTACACAGCAGTAAAGCCGGCAGGCTTGCCACGTTTTACAGGCGGTGCCGTGGGGTACTTCGGCTATGAAACCATTCGCTTTATTGAAGACATTCCGATTCATGAAAAGAGTAAGCCGCAAATCCCGGATTCAAAAATAATGTTGTTTGATACTGTGCTTGCGTTTGATCATCTGACCCATCATATTTTTATCATCAAAAATGTTATCCTTGATGCCGAAGCAGATTTGAAAACCAATTATGAAGACGCTATTCAGGAAATAAATTCCATTTGGGCATCACTTGAATCCAATCTACTTCACGAAAAATCAAACTTAAATTTACTTTCGGATGTCGAGTCGAATCTCTCAGAACAAGATTTCTGCGACATGGTTGAAAAGGGGAAAGAATATATTGCCTCCGGTGATATTTTCCAGGTTGTACTTTCGCAGAAATTCCAAAAGAAAATTGGCGTCACCCCGTTTGACATTTACCGGGCTTTGCGTGTGGTAAACCCTTCGCCTTACCTTTACTTTGTAAAGTTTGGAGATGCTGCGATTATCGGTTCTTCGCCTGAACTGTTGGTGCGTGTGGAAGACCGACAGATTGAAGTGCGGCCTATCGCCGGTACCAGAAAGCGTGGCAGTACGCCAGAAAAAGATGAACATCTCAAGAATGATTTGCTGCGGGACAAAAAAGAAATCGCGGAGCATGTGATGTTGGTTGACCTTGGTCGGAGTGATGTCGGCCATGTCAGCAAACCCGGCAGTGTGGAAGTGACGGAGTTTATGATTGTTGAAAAGTATTCGCATGTCATGCATATTGTTTCCAATGTAAAGGGAGTTTTGCGAAATGATTTGTCTGCTTTGGATGCACTCAAGGCCTGCTTTCCCGCAGGCACTGTTTCGGGAGCACCGAAGATCCGCGCAATGGAAATTATAACTGAACTTGAGCCTGAGCAGAGAGGCGTCTATGCAGGCGCTCTTGGCTACCTTGATTTTTCCGGCAATCTCGATACCTGTATTGCGATTCGCACAATTGTTACCAAAGGAGATCAAGCCTATTTTCAGGCCGGGGCAGGTATTGTCGCCGACTCTGTTCCGGAAAAAGAATACCAGGAAACCATGGATAAGTCGGCTGCGTTGCGATCTGCCATCGCCTTCGCCGAAAGGGGTTTGACATGATTTTGATGATCGATAACTACGATTCATTTACATACAACCTGTATCAATATTTGGCAGAGTTGGGCGCAGATGTGCAAGTACATCGCAATGACAAAATTAGTTTAACCGAAGTTTCAAGTTTGAATCCTGCAGGAATTGTAATTTCCCCCGGACCGGGGCGTCCCGAAGATGCCGGTGTGTCGGTTGGATTGATCAAAAAATTCTATCAACAGATTCCAATTTTGGGAGTCTGTTTGGGGCATCAGGCTATCGGACAGGCTTTTGGTGGCAAAATTGTCTCAGCGCCAATTCTCATGCATGGCAAAGTTTCAGATATTCATTACGAAGAGTCCCCTCTTTTTTCCGGGTTATCAAATCCTTTCACGGCGACCAGGTACCATTCTTTGGTCATCGAAAAGGCATCACTATCCAGGGAGTTAAAAATTACCGCAACTACGGATGATGTGATTATGGGAATTCAACACGAACGCTTTCCACTATACGGCGTCCAATTTCACCCGGAGTCAATATTAACAACTGAAGGCAAAAATTTGCTGAAGAATTTTATAATGATTTGTGACAGCGAATCAAAGGAAATTTCATGATTAGGGAAGTGATTAAGACTGTCATTTCGGGCGGTAATCTTTCAAAAAAAGAAGCCGGCAAAGTGATGGATGAAATTATGTGCGGTGAAGCATCACCCGCTCAAATCTCGGCTTTTCTTGTTGCTGAACATATGAAAGGGGAGACCTACCGGGAAGTTGCGGGCTTTGCCGAATCTATGCGAGCCAAGATGACCCCTGTGCCCATTAAGGCAACGAATGCAATTGACGTTTGCGGCACCGGTGGGGACAGTGCCGGTACATTTAATATTTCAACTGTCGCTTCATTTGTTGTGGCAGCTGCAGGGGTAAAGGTTGCCAAACATGGTAACCGTTCTGTTTCCAGCAATTGCGGCAGCGCCGATTTATTGGAGAAATTTGGGATAAACATTGCGCTTACTGCACACCAAATGGGAGCTTGTGTTGACCAAGCAGGAATCGGCTTTTTGTTTGCGCCGATTTTACACCCTGCAATGAAATATGCTGTCGGTGTAAGAAGAGATATCGGCGTGCGCACGGTTTTCAATATGCTGGGACCTATCTGCAACCCTGCTGGCGTTAAGAAACAAGTCATCGGTGTCTTTAATCTTGAGGCAGCTAAGTTAATGGCTGAAGTTCTACGGGAATTAAAATCAGAACATGTGATAGTTATTCATAGTGAAGATGGTTTGGATGAAGTTTCATTATATGCGCCAACGACAGTTTTTGAAGTCAGTGCTGGAAAAATTGAAAAGAAAACGATTTCACCCGAAGATTTTGGATTGAGAACATGTAAAAAAGAGGGTGTTGTTGGTGGCTCCCCTGATGAAAATCTCCAAATTGCAAACGAAGTGTTATCGGGTCAGTCGGGTATTGCGCGGGATTTTGTAGTAGTAAATGCGGCTTGCGGCATTGTAGTTGGTGGCGCAGCTTCTGATTTTAACGAAGGTGCTAAACTGGCGCAGGAATTGATTGATAACGGTGCTGCCAAACAAAAAATTGAACTTTTAAAAGAAGTCAGTAACAGCTTTTCCTGATATGAGTATATTAGACGAAATTATACAACACAAAAAGCAGGAGGTCGTAAAGGCTCAAAGGGAAATACCTTTTTCTCGTTTATTTGAAATGGTTAATTGCGTTGAAAAGCCACGACCTTTTACCAGCGCTTTAAAAGCAAAAGAAGACGTTGCGATAATTGCAGAAGTCAAAAAAGCATCGCCCTCAGCAGGAATTATCCGGGAAGATTTTGCTCCGGTTGAAATTGCAAAAGCATATAAAGATGGAAATGCTGTGGCCATATCAGTATTAACGGATGAAAGCTATTTTCAGGGGCAACTCGGTTATTTACGAGATATACGAAATGCCGTTGATTCACCGCTCCTTCGAAAAGATTTTACGATTGATCCATATCAAATATTGGAAGCAAGAGTAAACGGTGCTGATGCGGTACTGCTGATTGTTAGTGCGTTATCTAAGGACCAGTGTCGGGAACTTGCAGCGGCGGCCAATGAGTACAAGTTAGACTTTTTGGTGGAAGTTCATAACACAAAAGAATTGGAATTCGCGCTGGAAGAAGCGTATGATTTCGTTGGAATTAATAACAGAGACCTCAGCACATTCACGGTTGATCTTGCCACGACCGAAAATCTGACTCCAATAATACCGGCAAATGTAACCGTGGTTGCCGAAAGTGGAATTAAAACAAGGCAAGATATTGAACGATTAAGCCGGGCAAATATTGACGCTGTATTAATCGGTGAAACGTTTATGCGCGAGGAAAATATCGCAGATGCAGTACAAGAACTTAATGGCATCAAAAAATGCTTAAAGTGAAAATTTGTGGAATTACCAATGCGGAGGATGCAAAATTGGCTATGGATTTGGGTGCAGACGCTCTTGGTTTTATCTTCTATGAAAAAAGTCCAAGATATATTAACCCTATTAAAGCAGGTGCTATCATAGAAAGTTTACCTGCATTTATTCAAAAAATAGGCGTTTTTGTGAATTCTGAAATTGAAAGTGTTTATCAAATTTTCAATGAAGCCGGTCTTAGTTACACGCAAATGCATGGTGATGAAAGCCCTGATTATTGCGCTGAGTTATCGGTACCTTACATTAAGGCGTTTAGGGTAAATACTGGTTTTGAAACAAAGTTAGTTTCAAAATTTAACTGTAATACTTTTCTGATGGACGCTTACAGCAAACATTTCTACGGCGGCACCGGCGAAACTTTTAATTGGGATTTGGCAGCACGGGCAAAGAAATACGGAAATCTGATTCTTGCCGGAGGTCTAAATCCTAAAAATGTTCTGGAGGCTATTTCTATTGTGCAGCCGTACGCAGTTGATATTTCCAGTGGGGTGGAAGTTTCACCCGGGAAAAAGGATGAGCAAAAAATGAGGCTGTTGTTCAAAAAAATAAATGAATTTCGACTTAAAAGCTAAGAAGCAGATTAGAAAATGACAAAGTTAAATCTAAAGCAAGTTCCTGATAGCCATGGCTACTTTGGCGAATTTGGGGGGAAGTACGTGCCCGAAGTTTTGGTGCCTGCTATCACTGAACTTGAACATGCCTACGCTGAAACTCAAATAGATCAGGCGTTCCAAAATAAATTCAATGACATGCTGGAAAATTACTCTGGACGACCTACAGCCCTGACATATGCATCTCGATTAACAGAGAAATTTGGGAAGGCAAAAATCTACTTAAAACGTGAGGATTTAAACCACACCGGTGCACACAAAATTAATAATGCCATTGGGCAGATTATGTTGGCCCTAAAGATGGGCAAAAAGCGAATTATCGCCGAAACAGGAGCCGGGCAGCACGGCGTGGCAACCGCAACTGTGGCCGCAAAGTTCGGCCTTGAGTGCCATGTTTATATGGGCGAGGAAGACATCAGGCGCCAGGAGTTAAATGTTTTTAGAATGCGGCTTTTGGGCGCTGAGGTGATATCTGTCAAATCCGGCAGCCGTACACTGAAAGATGCTGTAAATGAAGCATTTCGGGATTGGGTAACAAATGTGGACGATACGTTTTATGTCATCGGTTCT
>JAJDAE010000063.1 GCA_029262035.1 Candidatus Zhuqueibacterota bacterium | reverse complement strand
GAATGACTTTGACCATTGGCATTGACGAGTTGATAGAGTGCGCTTTTGCCAAGGGTATTTTCCTGCTGCGCCATAAAAATGATGTAATCTCCGGTTTCCTCTACTTGTGGAAAAATTCTGAGACGATGCGTATTATCCGTGTCTGTTGCCAGCAGGCGCTGGCCGTTATTCAACCCTGACAAAGAAACATCGCTCAGGTCAGCCGTCCAATCGCCGTCAATTTCTATATTGCCATTGCGTATGCTGCTTTGGGTGATGACTTCCGTGTAGAGAAAATCAACCTTGACTTTAAACTTGTAGGAGTAGTGCAACATATTGGGTGGGTCTGCCAGGTCTGCTGCTTCAACATCAATCACCACATTTTGAGAGCTGTTAAAAGGCAGCACGGGTTTAAAGGAAACGCGGTATTCATTTGCTGCCGGAACAATGGTTGTGGCAATCGCATTTCCATTAATTTTTACGATGATGCTATTTGGGTCAACGCCCTCCTCCTCATCCCGAACTGTGAAGGAAAGCAGCACACCGGGCTCAACTTCAGTTGTGAACGGCTGGGGCAGGGGATTGGCAACATAAGGCGCACCGAATCCAAGAATATTGCGGACGCCATTTCTCATTTCGGGCAGACGGGTATAGAAATTTTTACCGGGACAGGCCGTGGCTTTGTAGTCGCGATGGCCAAAAAGCGAATCGGGATTTACATTGTACTCAAAAGAGAGCCAACTCCACATTTCCTTGAGCGTGTTAACTGTTTTATCAGTGGGGAATTCGCCCGTAATTTCAAAGTTCCCCATATAAGAAATACCAACATTGCCGGTGTTATTACCGCCGACGTGAGTTCCCCTAAAATCCGGTGGTACGCCTTGGTAGATTCGGCCGGAATCATCGATGGTAAAATGATAGCCGATATCCTGCCAACCGCGCCCATTTTGGTGGAAGTCCTGGATGAATTTCTGCTCGGCAATCCCGGCAGAAAGAGTTGCAACCCGGCGACCGGCAGTGTGGTGTTGCGCGAAGCGATAAGGGTCGTGTGGGAAATACTGACCAATGGGTGCTTTGGCGCCCCACTCTGCACGAGTGACAATAACAGGTTTTGAAACGGTGTCCTGAGCCACTTTGTAAAGTCGGGTGCGAGCAGCAGGAGACAGCTCACTTTTCAATTCTTCTTTTGGTGCGAGGACTGCTTCAACAGCGTAGACTTTAATCGAAGCTTGTCCCTGGCCGTTGCTGAGAAAACGGTATTTCATGGACACATTCGAAGTTTCATTAATATCGTGTCGCGCCCAAAAGCGCCCGCCTTCATGAAAATGCAGTTTTAGATTTTGCCATTGCGACCATACGCCATTGGTTTGAAGCGATATTTGAAGAACCATATTAGTGTCTGCAAGTATGCCATTAAACAGAATCCGGTCGAATGCTGTTTCGATGGCCGCGCTAACGGGTGAGGCATAAACAGTATTGCCTGAATTTGACAGAGCAGGCTGCTGCCGGTTAACTAAAATGTCGAGATTTATTTTATTGTCAAACCGAACCATGTGGCCGTGTTCCTGGGCAATCAGGACGGTTTGAAAAATCAATATCGTTATTGCGAGGATTAAGTGCTTTGTCATATTTCTCCTTTTTCAGCTTTTTTGAGTTCTTGTCCTTCATTATTCATAAAATATTGGAGGGAATTCATAAGGATTTAATACTGAGGCAGTAACACGGCTTTTAGCCGTGCCCGCGTGAAACGCGGGTTACTTATTCAATTCGATTATGCAATAGTTTATGATTAGTCCGGGTTTTCGTTAATTTTCATGTACTTTGAATTTACTCAAATCTGGTTGAAACATCTTTTCTCTATGTTTCTCATAGTTGTAAATGACTCTGCCCAAATTTGCCAGAAATGGTACTCCGATTTCTTTGTATTCGTAATTATCATCGTTATATATTTGATTTTCATTAACCTGAATAACGGCGGTCAGCAAAAATTCAACCTTGTTTTCAAAATCAACGATATAGGCATTATCGAGTAAATAGCCATAAGCGCCACCGGTTTTATTGAAAATTCTGATATTATCAGGGATAGGTTTTTGGGTATCGCCATAAATAAAAATTTTACCGGTAGCATCATTAAATATTGATGTGTCAGAATAAGCGGGGTACTTACTTTCCCGAGGCATCATCGACATTGTTTTATAGAGGAAATTGTAATCAGCCTGCGTCAGGTTGAACCTGCGCTCCGGAGCCAGTGTTTCCGGAAAATAGCTGGCGATTAGAAAATCCTGAAAATCTTCAATGGAAACATAATTCGAGTGTGAGAAATCAAGGGGTTTGTTTATCAATTTACCTGAGCTGTAATGTCCCTTGCCTTGTTTCGTATCCCGCATCTGAATTTTATAGCTAGCGTCGTTTTGCGCGGCAGGTTGGCGATAGATGATTTCGTCACCTTCAAAAAATGTAAAAGCATTCGTGTGGCGGCTTTCTTCCGGCGTGTTGGGTATGGACAAACGGCGAATGAGGTTTGAATGCAGAAATCCCTTCGCTTTGAATTTGTCCATCAAAGTTCTCTGCCCAATAAATTCATACATCCGATTGTAGGCATCATTATCGCTCACCAAAAAAATCTTTTTGATGTAATGGGCAATGGATGGCAACCCGTTTTTAGAGGTTGAATCAGCGACCACAGCAGTTTGATTTGCAAAGGAGCTGTCAATTTTAAGGCTGGTAAATTTGTTGAGACCGGCAATATTCAGGTCATTTAGTTTTTCCAGAGCGAGGAGTGCGGCCGGAAATTTAACGCAACTTGCCGGATAAAAATATTTCTCCGTTTGCAGGCGATAACCATGCTTTGTAAAAGTTGGGATGTTATTTTCATCGCGGTCTATTTGGGTATACAATATTTGTAATCGGTGCTTTCGGGATTTTTTTAAAACATCAGCAAAGTATTCCGGTTTTGAATTGAGCAATTCAACAATTAAACTATGATTGGAATTTTTCATTAAATTATCATTTTGGCTGCATGCTGTAAATAATAATACCAAAACTAAGACAATCCGTAATGTATTTTGCACGACTCCATCTCCACAATTTTCTATTTCAGAAGTATTAGTTTTTTAGAATCCATAAATTCACCGGCTCGGAGACTGTAAATATATATGCCGCTGGCCAGGGCGGTACCATCAAAAATACGCTTATGAGTTCCGCTGGCAAGAACGTTGTCGGCAAGCGTGGCAACCTGCCTGCCAAGTAAGTTGAAAACTGTCAGGGTCGTGTGTCCTTTCAAGGGGACTTCAAATTCTATGGTTGTTGAAGGATTGAATGGGTTTGGATAATTTCGCTTGAGGTTGAATTTCTCAGGTGGCACACGACCTGTTCTGGTAGAAGTGACCTGGCCGGGAAAGAAAAATATCAACATGTCGTCCAGGTGTGCACGCCAGAAACCATAATTGTGGCCTTCGGGGTACAGGGCAAACTCGAAATCATAGCCCTTTGCCTTTAGAGTGGGAATGAAATCATTAACACTTTGATGAATGACAGGTGCATGGTCATACTTGCCGTGATTCATATAGATGCGCAAATTCAATTTTGGCTGGCTTGCAAAACGCGATTGAATTTCACTTTCAATAAAACTTGAAAATGCGCCAACATTACCGAAAACTTCAGGATGGTTTAACCCAATCCAGAGTGCAATATTGCCACTGGCGGAGGAACCCGCAACAACGCGTTTTGCCGGTTCTGTTTGGGTGCGAAACCGATTGTCAACCCAGGGTACCATTTCCTCAATAATAAACTTTGTAAATGTGGCTTGCTTTGCATCTATGTATTCGGGATTACGATCCACCGGCGGCACAAACACAACTATCACCGGCTCAATTTTGTTTTTTGAAATCAGGAAATCAACAACATTATTCATCATCGCGAAATTGATATACTCGAGTCCATCGTGCATAAGTACCACAGGATAGCGCGCATCGCTTTCGCCGTAGCCGGGCGGCAGGTAGATTTTTATCCGGCGTGAGTTGCCCAAGTTGACGCTCGCAAAAGTTGTATCGACTAAACTGCCGTGGGGAATGTTTTCGAAAAACTGAATTTCAACTGGGGGAATATAAGATGGCATGCGAAGTTCTGAATTACTGCCAATACCTCCCAATGCATGAAAAGAGTTGCATGGGTCGAGAAACCAATCCGTGCTATTTCGCACAAATTTATATTCCAACCTGGCATCCCGATCAAATATTTCAGTTCGATGCCAAAAGTCAGTCCCACCGAGATTGTTCATCGGCGCATTATCCGGATTCCAACCACTGAAGTCTCCGGGAACGGCCAGACTGTGACCGGTGCCCCGATAAATAAAATGCGCCAGACTGTCTTCAGTAAATGGAAAGGATGACACCGTTTGCATAAAACTATCAACCAGAGCCTGTCGTTTTTCGACTCCAACAATATTTACTTGCACCAGGAAATCAGCAAATGTTTGTCCGTGCAGCGCAGAAGCGGCACAAAACAGAAATAAGAGGGAAGTGCCTAAAAATTGCTTCATTTCAAGTTTCTATCAAAGTAGGTAGCATTATTTTAGCAGCAATAGTTTGTGTGATTTCTTGTAAGTTCTGCCTTGCGCTTCAGATTTTGCCTCGAATTTTATGAAATAAATACCGCTTGGCACAGCAATATTATTTTTGTTATCTAGCGCGTTCCAAGTAAGAGAATGTCTCCCGGCTGCAACCAAGCCTTCTTTTAGAACCCGTACTTTCTGACCCAGGTTATTGTAAATTTCAAATTTAACAAAGGATGCAACCGGTAGATGATATTGTATTTTTGTAGTCGGATTAAATGGATTGGGATAGTTTGGCAGAAGGACATATTCTTGCGGAAAAGTGCTTTGTTCGGCCACAGTGTTTTCTTCAACAGAAGTTACCTGGAAGAAAAAGTCAAACACGCGCGACAATAATTCTACGCGTATTTCTTCTTCGGAAATCGTTTCAAATGGAAATGCCAAATAAACCAGTTTACCGGGGATGGCGCTTTCGCCAAAAGTCCCATCATACTGAATAGCCGCAACTTGAGATTCACCGAATTCTAATCCTGCTGTGGTATTTTCACCAAAAGGGCGGATGACATTTGTTGAATTAACATTGTAGGGCGTTTTGCCAAATTCAAAATTCAGTCCGTCAAAAATTGAACTTTCAACAGCAGACACATTTCCCAACGCTGTTTCGGCACTGACAAATTCTGCTTTTAAATACTGATTGAGAAATGTTCGATCATCCACAGTTGCGCTGTCAGAAGAACTCAAGTCCCAGGCGATTTGCGAGCCACTTACAAATAAATTGCCGCCGTTCTCAAGATAATTTATGATAGCAGTTTGCTCATTTTTACTGAAGGTTTCCAGTTTGTCAGCTTCGTCACCCAATATCCAAATAACAGCGTTGTAATCACCCAATTGAATAAGACTGTCTGTAATTGCCTCATTGGGCGCGGTGTCAAAACTAACGCCATTGGCAAATATGGCGCTGCCATGGGTAAATCCAAAATCGTGACTCGGTTGATTCCAATCCCCGTCTGTGCGATCGAAACCATCTACGATGAGCGCTTTATGCTGAAAAGTGCCGTTGCTTAATCCGTAAACATCTGATTCATCGCTTGCATTGGGTAGTGGCGCACTATCTACCGCGACAAGTTTAAAATAGATATCCCTATTCAATATTTGTTTTATTGTAGTGTCGGTAACAGCCGGCGTTAGAATGTCTTCCCGTCTGAAGTTATTCCAAGTCAGGTTATCGAAACTAAAAAAAAGTCTGTACCCCAGCAGGTCTGTTTCCATATTTGGAAACCAACTGAGTCCAATTCCATTTTCTGTTTCCCCAATAAAGCTAAAAGCAGGTTGAGCCGGAGCTTCCAAGTCAGCCTCGACGGTTCTGACAGCGACATAAGCTGTGTCGGTATTTTCCCTGGTGTCTTCCGTAAAAACCATCACGATATAATCATCTTCCGGAAATACCGAAGTATTCCAGAAATTGTCGCTGGAAATGTTGTTCGTCACCTGGTAGGTGTGGCTGGTTGTACTCGACATTGGTTTATAGTAAACGGTATTTACGAAACTATTACTTGGTTTATTGTCAAATTTAAAACGAAGCCCGTTATTTCCTGGATCGAACACAACTGTGCCGGTGTCTGCTGAAAGTATTTTGTAACCAATTTTATAAGTGCCGTTATTCAACCGCGATGTTCTTGCTGATGGCGGCCCGTTTTGCTCATCAACTTTGACCATAATATCAACCAGACCGCTTAATTCATTGGTGGGAAACTCCCGGCTAGAATTATTCTGAAAGAATCTGACAAAACGAATAATAGGCGGCCAGGGATCCTGGTATGGTGTGAGATCTCTATTTGCGCGGATACTATTTTTTTCAGAGCCAACAAAGCCGTTGGTAAAATGTACGTGCCCTTGTCCCGGCAAAATTGTACCCAGTATGGTTTGCGATGCAAATACAGAGTCCCCAATTTGTAACGCCGGATTTGGTTCGATGTGAACATAGGCAATGTCGTTGATGCGAACCCATGAACCTGTGCCATAATTTGCTGTCGTACCTATGGTTGAAACCACGCCATCTTTTGAAGGGTAAACCGGAGAATTGTCAGGCTTTGGAATATCGGTGCCATTGTGGAAATGACCATTGGTGCTGGTGGAACGATACTCTGCAAAGCTGCCTGTAATTTCCTGGGTTGAGTTAAAAGGCGTAACCGGCCATGGGAATTGTTCCTGAGCTGAAAGGGTAGCCGGTGCAAAGAACAACATACTGCTCATAAAGATTGATTTGAAATTCATTTTAGGCACTTTTCAATTTTAGGCATTTTAGAATTGTTTTTGATAAATTTGGTAAGCATCGCCAAAGCCAATGACTATTCGGGCTGCATCGGAAGATAGATTTAAGGCGGGCTTCTTAAAAACCTGCTTATCAAATGAAATCTCCTGTTGTAATTTCCCGGCGTTATCCAAAATTTTTAAGTGCGGTTTGGTGAAAATAAACGCGCCATTTTTGAATTCATTTTTTGCGATGAGTAAGGCCGCTATACCAGCGTTTTCACTTATCTTGATAGATGTAATCATTCCCTGTTTTCGCGGCACATTAGTTCGCCACATGACATTTCGCGAAGTTAAATCAATTAACTCTGCCTGGGTATTATCAGCTAAAATTAGACTTTCATTGTCTTTCGAAAAAGAAGCATATTTGAAAAGGATGTCCGTATCAAAAATTTCATCACCGTTTTCGAGGACTGTGCTGCGTTTTTTTACATTACCGCGCACATCTACCGTGTAATTACTCGCGACGACATATTTGCCATCACCAGAGATTTTTACCGCCGATGTATTAAATTCCGGCAAATTTGTTCGCCAAACTTTTTCGCCCTTTGTTGTGAATAAATAGACTTGCGGTTCAGCGGAGGGGTGGAGCGCCACAGAATTTAATGGAGATGCGCCACGACGTCCTGCCACAACTGCCAGTTTGGAACCACTCGCATCTAAATCAAAAGATAGCACCCGCTCTAGATCGTACTCGGCATCCGGGAACAAATCAACCGTCTCATTCAACTCTCCATTCGGATTAAAGAAATAAATTTTGCCATTAAAATTGTGTCCGAGAATGAGTGAGCCATCGGCATCAGAAATTGCAATGAGCGGCAATGAATCGTCAAAGTGTTTAGATTGCTCTAAAGAATAAAGCTGGTCCTTGTCGGCAGAATAAACATCGATGGTTATTTGTTTTGTTGCATCAACTCCAGAAGCAGGATTTAAACTTACGATGCCGAAGTATTGCCCCGTTTTTGAAATAACAGTTGTCAAATATCCTTGAGGAAGGTTGATTTCTGGTTTGTCGGCATTCAGCCAGCGTAAAGTGTTTTTGTCTTTCACCACAACGCTGTGACTTTTGTCCGTCTCGTTGAAACCCAGGAAGTTTAGAGATACGGCAGGCTTGGTTAATTGAACTGATTCAACTAATTCGTAGTGATAATTCTGAGGTGATTGAGATTGCCCCCACAGAGCCACAGGTATTATTAGAATGAGGTTTAGAAAAAATGAAATACGTTGCATCGAATTGCCTTGATATTATTTTAGATTATAAGTCTCATGAACGGCCGGGGTAAAATGTAGCCACCGGCGGGAGTTATGGTTTTCGTTCAGTTTCTAATCTGTTGTTTGAGATTTTCAAAATCTGCCCGGTTCTTCTGTCATCGCACACAATTGTTTTACCATCCGGCGACCAGTTTGGATTCATCTCAATTCGATTTTCGGTATTGGTAATATTCTGCTTTCCGGTGCCATCGGTTTTGATGATGTAAACATCTGAACTGAAGATTTTATGTCCGTCATCTTCCGGAAATACATAAGCGAGCCATTTACTGTCCGGCGCCCAGCTCGGTCTTTCTCCCGGCCCTAAATCCGTAACATTTGAGCCATCGATATTGCATACAAACATATTTCCACCGAGAAGCTCGAATGCAATTTTGCTTCCGTCCGGTGAACTTACTGCATTTAAGTAGGAGCCTGTCACCGGTTTCTCTTTCGATACGACGTTAAATTTGGAATCAAAAATAAGAAATTCTTTTCTGTTATTGTAAAACTCTTTTGTCACTTGCATGCCGGTGTTTTCGGATGCTTTTTCACTGACTTCCAGCAGTTTCATTTTCCACCGGTTTGAAACAAAAGTTTTTGTGTTGTCAGAACTCCATTTTGGAATTCCCAAAGGCCCTCTTTTAAACTCCGCTATAATCTTACTTTCGCTTGTTGAAAGGGTGTGCAATTTTATGAGATATTTTCTTCGCCTTTTTTTATACTCAACTGCGCGCACAAGAATTTCGTCGGAGTTGTTTGACCAGGAAAATTTATAACCCGCTGAAGGGTCATTTGAAATCTGCGCAAGGTTTTGCCCATCCGGGTCCATGAGCCAGATCCCTTGATAATTTGCGCCGGAAAATGCAATTTTTTGATTATCTGGTGACCAGACAGGCTGAATAAAATTTCTATCTCCTGAAGTGAGTTCTACCGGCTTTTCAAAATGAAAGACAGTATTTTGGGCAAAAGAAAAGGAGGAAATAAGAATAAAAAATAGCCAGGTGTTTTTAATTTTCAGCATTATTGTATTCCAAGTTAGACTCATGCAAAACAACAAACCTTAGGATATCTCATGGTTCGATTCCGCTCACCATGAAGTTTTGCATTTGATGGTTTTAATTAATTTGTAGCTCTTCACCCTGAGCGGAGTCGAAGGGTGAGTGAAACCACAACCAATTCACAGAACTACTTTTGATTATTACTTCAACAAAATCATTTTTTTACTTTCACTTTTTCCACCCACATCAATTTGGTAAATATATAGCCCACTGGGGACAGTTTTACCAAAGTTGTTTTTACCATCCCACACAGTTTTATATACTCCGGGAGGTTGTTTTTGTTGAACGAGATTTTTTATAATCTGTCCACTCAAATTGTAAATACTTAGAGAGGCGGATTGTAAACTGCTACTCGCAGATGGTACTTTATAAATTATAGTTGTTTCCGGGTTGAATGGATTAGGATAATTTTGCACTAAAAGGAAATTCTCAGGACTTTGGTCATCAAAAATTTCAGAAGCGACTGAAACAGGATTTTTAGGGACAGTAATAAAAAAATCGTCGAAATGAATTTTACCCTTATTCGCGCCCGAGGCATGTAACTCAATTGCTTTTAATTCTATCAATTCATTTTCTGGAAAGCGCAGAAGCTTCCAGCCCTCCCAGGATATTGTGATTAAGGGTGTGCTTTTTTCCACATCCGCATCATCAAATAATAATCGAACCTGATTGTTGTTTTTATCGCCGTAAAGATAAAAACCGAATTCTAACGTATTGGAATTATTTGCCGGGTTTTCTCCGGTAAAATCAACATGGATTATACCGCTATTATCGACAAATTCATACTGTAACTCACCTGCACTTGAATCTGATAATGCCAGCTTCCGGCTAATTTGAAATAATGTGCTGTCGGGATTGTGCCCGATTGTTTGCGGCGAATTGTTAGGATCGCTCCAGAGTAACCCGTTTTTGAAATTGTCAACGATATTAAATTGAACCGGTTGTGTTTGTGTTTCAAATTGCCAAATAAAATTTTTACCCAATTGGCTGCCATCTTCAAGGCTGATTTCGCGGTCGAGGGTAATTGAATGTCTAATGTCCGTGCTTAATGGTTCGAGTGGGAAGATTAATATTTTGTTCTGTGCAATGTCTGACAGCCAGACCCTGCTTTTAACTTTGGCCCCACCTAAGGGTGTTAACATAACAGTGTTTTCATTGACGCTATTTGAATCAAGTTCTCTATTAAATTCTACTTCAAAAATATCTTTTACAAAGATTCCTGTATCACGTCTCGTGGGGAAATGATCCAGAACTACCGGTATGTTGTCATTAAAGTTTTGAGTTGTAAATTCTAGGGAAAAGTCGCCACCGCTCTGGCCATCACCATTGCCATCGAAGAATTTTCCTGATGTATCCGTTGCTGTGCTTGTGATATTTATTCTATGTTCTTTTTCAAAAATAAATTTAATGTCAGGCTCGAAAAGAACAACTTCATCATTGCTGCTCCAAATGAAATGACCCGGGGTAACCGGATTTATAGTAAAAGCCGCTTTTACACTTTCTCGATTCATTGGACGGCTGAATCTGAATCCGATGGCTTTGTACACATCGAAGTTAGTTGCGCCGTTCTCCGGAAAGGTTTGAGTAATAATCGGAGGCAAAGCTGAAATCAACGAAAAGTCAATAAAACTGAAATCGTGCGCAGTCACCTCTACAGATTTCGATTGCGGGTCGAAGTCTGCAGCGGACACAGTTAATTGATAAGTTGCCGGCGCTAAATCGTGGAAGGCAAAGAAACCATTGTTATTTTCATCTGTTGTGTAAAAAATATCACCAGGAGTCAGGGTTACACTTACGCCATTTAATGGCTGGCCGGAGTCGTCATTTTTGACAATGCCTGAAAGCGCTCCCGTAGCCATTTTGCCGGCGTCATAAAAATCGAGGATAGACTTATACAGCGCCCGGGCTTCCAGTTTTAGGAAGTCATTATTGCGAAGTTTTTTTTCCTCTGTTACGTTATCATGAAATGTTCCTTCGGACAATTCACCGGGCATGGCCAGGTCATTCAGCACACCTAAACTAAACCCACTGTTGCAGCCACCGAAAAAAGTCCAGTCCAACCGGTGTAAAGCATCGCTGGTTCTAAGGGCGTTGAATATTGAATTGGTCATGAGGATGCTCATTTCGTCTGAAAATCCCGGCCATTCGGGATTACCTGTGCCACGGGCGCGACCATCAGGGCATGGATTAGAAAATGACCTTGCTTCTTCATAAAGCAGCAGTGTAAAACGGCTGCCGCCATTAAATGCATTGTGGTGAACCGAGTGGAACCAGTCAACACCAAAGCTGTTCGCTACCGTCTCCCTTTGACTTAGTGAAGGATTTGTGGAGTCATTGATTCGGGTAAGCAAAACAGTATCAATTTGAGCAGTTTTTAGGAAATCTTTTAAGAATAATGCGACCTGCATATTGATGTCTGCCTCTCGTAAGCCGGTGGGTCCGGCATTTGTATTTCCTCTGCCATGCCCCGGGTCAATACAAAAACTCAGGCCGGATAGATCCTGGCAAATTGATTCTGCACTAAAAGAAAAGTAAAAAATAATTAAGAGTAGAAGTGTGGTTTTGGTTTTCATTTAAACGGTTTTCATTTTGAAATGTTTTTCAATCGTCTGATTATATTAGCCCGGTAATAATAAAGTAATCCGGTACTTGTTAAAAGAACACCAATCATGGAAGGCCAAAAGGCTGTAATTAGCGTAACTATTAAAAACCAGACTTGAATTGTCAAAACTAAAATTAACGTCACGGGGTAGCCCCAGGCACGGTAGGGGCGGGGCGCGTCCGGGAATTTTCGACGCAACACCCAAACTGTTGTAAAGGTCATAATATTAAATACGGTTGAAGAGAAAGAAAAGAAGTCTATTATTGTTTCGTAAGCATTTTCGGCAAAGCCGGCGACCACCAATAGTACAGTTGCCCAGCATCCTTGCAGGATTAAAGCGACATTCGGTGTTTTATATTTCGGATGCAATCGCGCCATAACACCAATAAACATGCCGTCCCGTGCCATAGCATACCATGTTCTCGCTTTACAAAGCACTTGAGTGCTTACATTGCCAAATGTGTTTAACATGACAGCCACCGAAATCAGAATACCGCCGGTTGTGCCAATGGCTGCTTTCATGGCATCTACTGCCACCCATTTTGAAGATTGAATCGCCGAGACTGGCAATTGGTACAGGTAAGCGCTGTTTGCGGCCAAATACAAAAACATGACGCCAGTTATTCCTACCAACATTGAAAGGGGTAGGTTTCGCCTTGGGTTACGAATTTCTTCGGCGATGTAAGTTGGACCTTCCCAGCCGCTGTAGGCGAAAAAACTATATCGCATGGCTGCCCCAAACAAAAGCATAGTTTCCCAGCTAAACTCCTCCGGCC
This sequence comes from Candidatus Zhuqueibacterota bacterium, assembly GCA_029262035.1. GTDB lineage: Bacteria > Zhuqueibacterota > Zhuqueibacteria > Oceanimicrobiales > Oceanimicrobiaceae > JAJDAE01. The sequence goes on along the minus strand of JAJDAE010000063.1, from coordinate 4,208 downwards.
ATAAAGGAACGAATGTTTGAGAAAAGTCACTTGCCTTGGAAAACCCTACAGATATGATTATGCCAATTGCCAGTAATTTCAAAAGGCCAAAAATATTTTGAATAATGCCGCTTAAAAAGACACCAAAACAATTTACAGATGTATGCATCCAGATGATTGAAAAGGCAATTAGAATTTCTGTGACATGCGAATAGCTTTCACCCGTTAGAAGCGTATAAAGTGCATTGCCATACTCAGCACAGACTAATGCAACCGCAGCGATTGAAGCTGTCTCCGATACAAAAAACATGGACCAGCCACGCAGGAAAGTCCAAACCGGTGGATAAGCTGCTTTTAAATATTCGTAAGGCCCTCCGGATTTCGGCATCATTGCAACCAGCTCTGCATAGATGAAAGCGCCCAGGAGGGTCGCAATACCTCCGAGTATCCACACACCATAAAATAAAAACACCGATGGCACCAGCAGCATAATGGGGCCGGGTGTTCTAAAAATACCCGAGCCGATTATTCTGCTAATCACAATGGAAAAAGCTTCGGTTAGTCCAAGCCGACGGTTAAGATCTGTTTCTTCTGAAAAAGAGTCTTTTGAAGAAAATGGAGGGGGGGATGATTGTGGCATCTATGTCTCGACTTTTGGAGTTTATATTTTAGTGAGTGAAATTCGGATCGCCTAATATCCGGGATTGGCAGTTTACAAAAAACGTCAATTAATGTCAATAAGCTTCAGTGGGAAATGGTGGTTATTAATGAAATAGATGACGTAGAATGCCAAATTACATGAGGAGGGGGATGCTATATTTAGTGTGTGAACGAGAACTCCTGGCCGCTGTCTTGCTGAGCGCGAACCCTTAAATGTGGCACTTGAGGCAAAAGATGATGCGCGAAGAATCTCCTGCTGGGTGAGGGATTCTTCACACGGCGGCGGCGATCTTGAAAAGCAACATGTGAGATTTTTTGTTCAGAATGACGTGGAATTTTTGGTTTTCGGTTAAGCACTATTTAACAGTTTGTGTAGAATCTTGCAGCAAATGCCTTTTAAAACCATCAAAGTAATTTCTTAGAGCGCGATTACTCCAGCACAAGATTGTAGTATGACGAATTAGTTTTCCAACTTTGGACCGTGAAATTTTCACTTTTTCCCCGGATAATAAATTGGGATTATCCTTTACTTCGATTAGCGTGTTAATAGCAAAAATAAGCGGCCATAAGCATGATAACCTAATCCTGAATGCTCTTTTGGGAAACGACAGGAGTGAGTCCATTGCTTTAGATAAATGTTCGGCTGCTCTCAGCGCAAGTGCATTTACAATGTTTTGAATTTGTTCCCGATTTCCAAATTCAAAAAATGTTTTCGAATTTAAGCCGTAGTTTAGAAGCATTTCTTCGGGGATGTAGCATACTCCTCTTTTATAATCTTTCTGATAGTCTTTGATGATATTTGTCATTTGTAAACCTAGTGCGAGAGAGACTGCCGGCTTATTCATGTGGTCTAAAGTGAAGCGATTGAAATAATTTGAATATTCCAAAAAAAAGCGGGTTGAAAGAATTCCTACGGTGCCTGCTACGTAATAGCAATATTTATTTAAATCATCGATGGTTTTCAGAAAACAGACATTGTCTTTTTCGAGCTCCTTTCTGACAAGCATTTCATGCATACCAGATGCCATTTCAATAATGCATTTGGTTATAGAATCGCGAGATGAGCTTGAAAGGCTTAGGAAATTTTCGATAACAAGTCTTGAGTTTTTAATCAATTGATAGTATTCATTCTCTTCATCCCGGCATATGGCTGTGGTAAAAAAGGCATCTACCCAGTTTTGTATTGTTTTCTCAGAAAAATCTTTTTCCGAAAACATTTCTTTAAATGAATCCAGAAGCCTGCCTTGCGCTTCAAAATTTTTAAACGCTGTATCTTCCACAGTGTCGAGTATACGGCAGAGCAAATAGCTGCACAAAGTGGCTTTATATAAATCTCCTTTTAAAATGGCAATATTAAGCGCAAAAGTTCGGGATACTTTTGGCAGCATGGACTTGCAATAATCGTGCGGGGTCATGGAGTACTTTTCTAAACCTACTTGAGTATTTGTCTTCAGCGGTTGCAGTTTTTGTAAATTTACTTATGCCATTTATAGTATAAGTAAAATAGGATTTGTATTGCTTAAAGCAAGTTTAATCATCCAGTTGATAAAAACCGGGAGAGTAAACCAAATTGGAGTTACAGCATTTTTAATAGATTACGGGAACAAGCTGACAAGATAAGTTCTATGTTGCATTTTTATCTATTAATTATTTTTCAATAAAAGCAGATGGCATGATGTTAAAAGGCAGAAATTTAATCAGGACTGCCAGAAAAATTGAACCGAATGGTACTAAAAATATTGCCAGAGCCGGTATGGTTTTACAGATATCTATTAACTGAGATTTTACGGCTTTTTTTTGTGATGGCGTAAGCGCTTCACCCTTGCTCCATTTTTGCAACAAATTATACAACTCTTTAGTTTCACAAATTTCGCGATAGACATTGTCTTTTTGTTTTAGGATAGCCGTTTTCATTTTGGCCGTCATTATCTTTGTGGGATGAACAAACCTCTTCATGCTGCTAAACTAACTCCCTGATGGTTGAATAAATGATAATGGTTTCCAAGGGGTATTGAGGAAAACCACCAGTGATAAAAATATGGAGTTCTGTATCCTGATATATAGTGACTGCTTAATGAAACCCAGGCGACTTATATATCGGTTATTACTGGCTTAATTTTTTGAGCCGGAAACTTCGAATCCCATTAAGGATTGTTTCTATATTGTTGCTGGAAGTTGACTTCTTATATCGCTTCTTGTTTTGTTTTGTTCCATTTGTGCTCGAATAGCATTTGATTGTCTATACTCTTTTGCTTCAGCCGTTAAAATAAATTCAGTTTCATTGGATATTTTTTTTACTTCTGTCTCAATTTCATTTAGGCTGACATGAAAAAATTCTTTTCTACTATTGACTAAATTGACCCTTTTGATATCGAAAGTTTTGTGTATAGTACTTTCCATGCTCGGGGCATCATCTGAATATATCATAGCGTGAACATCAAAAATGAATGGTACGCTTGCATCGCCAAGTTCTTTTACACGCTCAAAAGGTTCTAACCGTCTGGTCATTCCAATTTTATAAATATCATCTCCAAAAGAACCTTTATTTGAAATAACATAAACATGACCTGCTTTAGTTTGTTGAGCCATAGATTTAGCTCTCTCACTTTTCGCATGGGCATCATTCAACTCTTCTGTCAAAACGGCAATTTTTTCTTGAAGTTTTGAAAGTTTTACTCCTGTAGAATTTTCTGCTTCAGTTCTGGCTTTATACAAAAGTTTTTGATAAGTTTCTTCATCTTTTAATGCCTTTTCTAGCTCTTGCTCAAGTTTTGCCTCTTCTCGCATTTGTCGCCTTATTTCAGCTTGTTCTTCCTTTTCTTGATATTTTTTTTCTTTATATTCATGGGCAAGGCGTAATTCTTCAATTTTTAGTCGAAGATATTGGTGTGATATCTGTATTGAATTTGATTCGTTAAGTTTATTTATAGAGTCGAAAGCTTTTTCTACACGCAACTCCATTCTTTGGGCATTACTCCAACTGACATTAGATATTGCTGAATCACATTCATTATTAAAAGCTCTTGCAGTTAATCGAATTCCTCTATTCGTCATAGTACGCCCTTTTGCTTTACTTCCCTCAACAGTCCACTCAGTGTTACAGAAAATAGCAGTCTTGCTTGAGATCATATCTTTCTGTCTGGCTTTAACTAAAGCAATTTCTTCTTTATATTTTTCCGAAGTATCAAAATCATAGTGAGGTTTGTAAAAACCTAATTCCGCTAATTCAATATCTTCATCAAATATAGCAGCTTCTTTAACTAGATCATCAAAGATTGTTTTCTTATCTTTATAGCTAGCCCTAAGTTTCTCGATTGTACTTTTAATCCTCTGTTTCTCTAAGGTAACACGCTCAAACTCTTTATCTATATCAATTATTTTTGAGAATCGTTTTTCATACGACATGCTCTTTCGTGTCATTTTATATGCATATACGATCAAGACCACAAAAGCTAAAAGAAAAAGTGAGAGTGCTATTATTTCATTTGATGCCATTTTATTTATCTCCTTTCAATTTTTTGCGGCGAAGCAAAACGTGTTTCATGAATTCTTTAACACCGACTCAAAGC
>JAJDAE010000062.1 GCA_029262035.1 Candidatus Zhuqueibacterota bacterium | reverse complement strand
AATTTTTTATGAGCCAATTCGATTCGAAAAATCGCATGTCTATATGAAAGCGATTTAATCGCCTGAATTGGAAATAACCAAAAGCTCATTTATAATAGGAGGAACAAAAATGCAAAACCTACGATTTGATTCAAAACTCTTTCTGGTCGCTTTGTTGGTATTCTCTATATCATTTGGCTGTAGTAGTAAAGATGATGATGATAACCCACTTGCACCAGCTCAACCGCAACCGCCCGGTTTCACCATTTCTTCAATTAATGTGGCGCTACAGGGTGGCACTGAAGGCATTCAGTTTTTTGGCCGGGCAAATAAAGATGTCAGTGTAATCAGAGTGGATGTAATTGACCCGCTTAACCAAAAGACGGTCTATAACGTAGGTGGTGGTGTCTTTTTATCTGCAGAGATCATTGCATTTCAAGATACTAATTTTGGGTATTTTAAGGCGAGCGGTCAGTGGTCGTTTCGGATTGTTGGTAATGCTGAGCCGTCCAAAGAGACATTTGACGTTACCATTAATTTTAATGTCAGTTCTTAGAATGTATAGGTAATGGATTACACCTGTCGTTCGATTTATGACGAATCACAGCAAGGGTCGGAACTAGTTTCCGGCCTTTTGTTTTTTTGCTTCTAAAAACTTATTTAAATTAGCCTGATACTCTCCCTTTACTGACGAAGGTCCATCTAATAAAGATATCGCCTTTGTTTGAATTTGAATCGCTTTGTCAATTTGCCCATTCACAAAATAGGCAGTGGCCACAGTGTCCAATATATTGGGGTCTTTCCCTTGTGAGGCATCCATGGCCTTTTTCGCATATTTAAGTGCTTCTTGAGGTTTTCTTATGTCTTTAGGCGTACATGTTGCTAAATAAAAAGCATAAAGGTTGAAGTCGTTTGCGGTAGCGCCCGGTCTTTCTGCAAGTTTTTTATAAATGTTTAGAAATCGTTTCGTGTATGTTCGAGCTGCTTTGTAATTGCCTTGCGACAGATTCAATCCGGATAAGCGTTCTAAGACAATCGTGGTGGTAGACAAGGCCTGAATGTTTTCCGGGTCGGATGCAATTAAATCCTCATGAATTTTTAAAGCTTCGCTCTGGTAGGTTATTGCCGCCTGAATATCGCCTTCAAGTTTATGAATGGCAGCAATGTTTTCAAAACCAATTGCCACGTCTCTTTGCGCATCATAATTTGCAGGGAACCGTTCAACGATTTTTTTTCTTATTTTTAATGACAATATGAAATGGCCATTCGCCTTTTTCAGCTTTTTCTTTTGCTCATGAATTGTACCAAGCCGTTCGTGAATTAAGCCAAGGTAGCGAGTGGTCTTCCGATCTTCGGGGTTCTTCTCGCTCAATGAATTCCAGATAGCTAAAGATGTCATGTAGTTTGTCAGCGCCTCATCTACTTTCCCAATGTTGCGGAAATGCTTATTGCCCAGCACATCACCGTATTTGATATAACTAACCGCAAGCTGTTTTTGTTTTTTGATATTCAGAGAATCATCATTCACAATTCTTTTATGAAAGCTTAAGGCCGTTTCACTACATTTTATAGCTTCTGCCATCTTTCCCGTTTGGGCGTAAACGTCTCCAAGAGTTCTATTGATTGAAGCGAGAGAGGTCAGAATTTGCGTGTCAACACCTTGATCCCATGAGACTGATTCGATGAGTCTCTTTGCCTTGAGATAGCTTTGGGTTGCACCGCTCAAATCACCGAGGTTGGCATTCGTAGGATTACCGAGGACATTGCCAATTTTTTCGTATGCTTGAGCGAGCTCAATTAAAAGTAGTGGGTCGTTTTCTTCCTGACTTAATTTGTCCAGATATTCCAGCGCATTCGACATTACAAGTTTTCGGGCTGTGGTGGTGCCCGGCAAATCTTCAATTGCGCCATGAACATCAAAAATAAGTGTGTTGGAGAGTTGTCTTACCTGATCATAACGGCGCACTGCCTTGTTGCGTTCTTGCTCTGCAATTTGAGCCTGCCATGCAATACCAACAACACCGGCAACCAAAGAGGCAAGTATAACGGTTGTGAATATAACGCCGGTCTTGTGCCTTTTGAGAAACTTTGAAGTGCGATATTTTAATGTGGACTTGCTTGCCGAGACCGGCCGTCCATTCAGGTAGTTCTGAATATCAGCCGCAAATTGTTCGACGGATAAAAACCTTTCTGTCGGCTCTTTCCTGATAGCCTTTAAAATAATATTATCAAGGTCGCCGGTTAGCAGTTTGGGTGATTTTTTTTGATGGCTCTGTGAATGTGGCTCAGCTTCTAACAAGGTTAGTTTTTCTTTGAGGGCAGTGCTCGGTTTTTGCGGTTGGCCTTCAACAATGATTTTTTCAACTTCAAAAGTACTTTTTTGTTCGGTCTTAAATGGTAACGCGCCAGTCAGGATTTTAAAAAGGTTCACGCCAAGGGAATAAATATCAGCCGCTGTGGAAATATTTTCGCCCTTTATTTGTTCGGGGCTGGCAAAGTCTGGTGTGAAAATTCTTTGATGGGATTGTGTCAGCGTTTGAGCATGCGATGAAATTTTGGGGTCTAAAAGTTTTGCGATGCCAAAATCGAGTAAAATCGGCTCTCCGGTTTTTGTAACCAGTAAGTTGCTGGGTTTCAAGTCTCGATGAATGATCAAGTTTCGATGGGCATATTGCACTGCGGAGCAGACTTTTAAGAATAATTTCAGAGTCTGATTAACGCCAAGATTATTTTTTATACAGTATTTGTCGATCCGAATCCCGTCGATATATTCCATAATAAAATAAGGATGTTTGTTTTGAAACGTCCCCGCATCTATGATTTTGGCGATGTTAGGGTGGGAGAGGCTGGCCAATGCCTGGCGCTCATTTTGAAATCTTTTTAAAAGCAGGTCGCTGCCAATTTGATCTTTAACAAATTTTATCGCAGCTTTTTTTTCAAACTCACCATCAACTCGTTTGGCTTGGTAAACGACTCCCATGCCGCCTTCCCCTATGCACTGCTCAACTTTATAAGCGCCAACCGTTTTTCCAATTAAATTATTTTCAAGTTCATTGCTCTTGTTTGAATAGATTTGTTCAATCCCGGGCGTTTCAAGGAAATCGCTGGCTTTGTCATGTGCTTCTAGAAGAGTTTCAATTTCTTTTTCCAGACCCGGATGCAGAGTTGCAATTTTCTGCAAAAAGGCTGGTCTCGCATCAGGCGGCAGTTCGAGAGCCTCGTTGAAAAAGTCTTCAACTTTTGACCATTTTGGGGAAGGCATTATTTACCTAATTATTTATTTCACGAAAGAGCCAGGCTTTCGCAAAATCCCAGTCTCTTTTAACCGTTGCGGGAGAAGTCTCTAGAATTTCTGCTGTTTCCTGTATGGTCATCCCCGTAAAATAACGCAGCTCGACAATTTGAGCTTTGCGGTGGTCGAATTCCTGTAAGCTGGTTAGGGCGTCGTCCAAAGCGAGAAACTCAGAACTGTCATTTATGAAGATGAAATCGGCATTCTCAAGCGGTAAGTTTTTTTGCCCGCTGCCTCGTTTAGCAGCATTATCTTTTCGGGCATATTCAATTAAAATTTGCCGCATTGAATTTGCTGCTACGCCAAAAAAATGTGCCCGGTTCTGTAAGTTTAAATTTTCCTGACCGAGCAGTCTGAGATAAGCTTCGTGAACGAGCGCTGTGGTGTGTATGGTGTGCCCTTTTTTTTCGGCACGAATGTGATGAGAAGCGAGTTTACGTAACTCTCCATAAACAATTTGGACGAGCTGGTCAAACACACCCTTGTCTCCGTTGCCATATTGAATTAACATTTGAGTGATTTCACTGGAAGAAGGCATTCTGCTAAGTCCCTGTTTACCACATGCTGTTGAACTATATTTAAGGATTATTTTTCTAAAGTAAGAATTAAAAACAGAATCGCAAAATAAATCATAACGATAACATAGCAGGAAAGAGCCTTTGGGATAAGTTGAATTATCTTTGTGGTAAATAGATTGTAAAAGAAGTGCCTTTGCCAAAGGTGCTCTTGACCAGGATTTCACCGTTGTGTTCGTCCACAATTTGCTGGACAATCGCCAAGCCAAGACCGCTGCCATTGTCTTTTGTGGTGTAGTAAAAATTGAATACTTTATCCAGGTTACGTTTGCGAATGCCGTGCCCGGTATCATCAAAAGAAATTTGAATAGCTTTTTTTAGAGCCGGATTTTTTGATTTAAAACCCTTGCTACCTTCTTTTATTGAGACGCTTAGTTTGCCCCCACCCGGCATGGCCTGGATTGCATTTTGGGAAAGGTTGATGAAAACCTGCCGCATTTTTGAAACATCGATGTTTGCTTTTATAGCCTTTTTGCCATAATTGCGTTCAATGCGCACACCTTTACCCAGAGAGCCCGCAACCTGAGTTGTGAGAACATCATCCAAAATAATGTTGATGGCCACTTCTGTTTTTTCAAGTTTGGGAGGACGCGCAATTAGCAGGAAGTCACTCACAAGTTGATCAACACGCTTAATCTCCGAGGCCAGCACGCCATAGAACTTTTCAACACGATCCTTGTTGATTCGGTCTTTTGCCAGTTCCCGTTTTAAAATTTGCATGTTTATAACCATGGAGTTGAGCGGGTTGCGGATTTCATGCGAAAGTATGGCCGCTAATTTTGCCAGTGTTTGTAAAACCTCTGTTCTTTTTAACTTATTTTGGAATTCTGTCAGGCGTTCGGCCATCTCATTAAAATTTTCGGCCAAGGTGCCAATTTCATCATCGGTGACCTTATCGATACGGTGGTCTAAATCACCCCGAGAAAATTTATCAATACCGGAGACCAGTTGGTTCACCGGTTTAACGATCCAAAGAGAATAAAAGTAGGCAATGATAAATGCCAAGATTACGCTAATGATTAGGAATTGCATCATGCGAAAACGCATGTGCTGCGCCGGCTCAAAAGCTTCCAGGGTTGGTTGCTGCAACATGGCTCCCCAGCCGTAGCCTTTAATTGGAGCATAAGCTGCGACCATTTCTACATTCTGGCCTGTTTTATAAATTATTTGTCCACTTTCCGATTGCATAATTTTTTCAATGATGTCTTTTCGGGAGAATATTTTTTTTTCGTAAACATTCTTACGATCTGAATGCGCAATATAAACGCCTTCCTGATCAAAAATAAAGGCTTCGCCGGTTTTGCCAACCTTATTCTGATCAACAAGATCCCACATGGCCTTTAAATCTACAACAGCATATAAAATGCCTACAACCTGGTTAAATTGCAGAATAGGTTCGGCAATATCAAGCAAGGGTAAACGCTCTTCCGAAATATAGACAGCGGAGTGAAAAATTGTGTCTTGGCCGACAAATGTGAGAACATCCCGGATTAGTTTATTTTTATTCGTGCTGGGTGGTTCTGTTTCTCCAAATGAAGTGGATGCGATAATAGTACCCGAGCTATCCAGGATTGATAGCTGGCTAAAGAGGTCAAAATCAGTGATAAGAGAGTTGATGGCCAATTCTTGACGGGTGCGGGTCATGTCGTAAATTGATTGAAACTTAGCCTGACTTTTAATGATTTCGCTGGCGGTCTTCAGTTTTAAATCGATGAATCTGGTAGAGCGGTTGGCAAATTCAAGATTCCTGTCGAGTATAGTCTGGCGAATGGATTCGTTTGCCGTTTCAATTAGAACAGAACCCGTAATGAAGAGCGGAATAAAGACAATTAAAATGTGCGACAGGCACAAACGTGTCAGTAGTCGATCTTGTATTTTAATTTTTGGGGAACTGGTCGCCATATTATTTATTGTTTAAATGCCACTCATCAAACGGACGTACTTTCCCACTATTTGGGCCTTCCGTGTAGCGGAAGTTTCCAATTTTTTCAACGTTGACCAGATAATGCGTCCACCATTTAAAATAAAGAAATGTAGCTGGTTGGTCTCCGTTTATAACGTTTTGTATACTTTGGAGTAGTGTTGATCTCTGGCTTGATTTTTTTGCGTTTTTATAAAAACCTATATATTTTTCCAGTGTTGAATTTTTATAGCCGGAATAATTTTTGTCACCACCTACTGAGAAGAATGACTCCAGGCTTGCAAGGCCATCTTCAAATGTATGATCTGTAAGGATGGCATCAAAATCACCGCTCGCCATTTTATCGTTCAGAATTCTTTTTTCCAGGGGCCTTGGCCGGACGTCGATTCCAAGTTTAATCAGGTTGATTTTTATGATTCTGGAAATTTGTTCATCCAGCCGTAGTCCCTTTTGGTAAAATAAATCTATTTTTAAGGCCCTCCCGTTTTTTTCTAAAATTCCGTTGCGATTATTGTCATGCCAACCTTCTTTCCTTAATTTTTGTAAAGCCAACCGCGGATCATATTTGTAGGAAGGCATGCCGGAATTATAACTCTTTGAGTTTTCATCAAACGGGCCACGGGCGATAGTAGCCTTCCCCCCAAGAATAATCTTTTGAATGATATATTTGTGCTTGATACCATAGGAGATTGCTTTTCGAATTTCTTTGTTTTTCAAAAACTCATTTTTATGATTGTATACCACGAGCTTTACCTTATTTGCCTCCATTGGAATTGGTAACGGCGAAAAATGTGAGTTTGATTTTTTTACTTCTGTGGCCGAACGCTCGCTTTCCAATACCGCAATGTCTATTTCATCAAGTATCAGTCCTGTAATTAGTGCGCGTTCGGTTTCGTAAAATTTTATAGTGAGGTACTGAGGGGTTCTTGGGTCGAAGTTTTCTTTACGATAAAATTTTAATGTGAGTTGGTTCGGAGATAGGCTGACTATGGAAAATGGTTTGACATTTCCTTCACCTTTTATTGGAATGAGACCCCGGGTGGTTGGAATTTTCAGATCTCTGATATCTGTTCTGCCTTTTAATTCTCCAATTCTAATGGTCTTATCTAAAACTGAAATTTGTTGTCCGTAACCGAAAGTTGAAAGGCTGAGTAGAAGAAGGCAGCTTGTGGTGATATAGAAGATAGTCTTTTTTAAAAGTTTAAGCATATATGGTTTATTTTACCCAAAAGTGCCGGTTAAATATAACCAAAACTGTTAAGATTTCCAAGCGTCCTGCCAGCATTAGAAAACTTAAAAACCATTTTCCGGCCGTAGGAATGAACGCAAAGTTTTCCGTGGGACCGATATTGCCAATCCCGGGACCAATATTGCTAAGGGTTGAAATAACGCTGCTGGCAGCTGTAACAAGATCCAACCCAAGCATTGCCATGACAAGAGATGCTATGGCGAAAAGAAGAAAATATATAATAAGAAATGCAGAAATATCGGATACCGTATCCTGCGAAACGGTTGTTTTGCCAAGCCGAATCGGGATAACTGCGTGCGGGTGTACCAGTTTTTTAAACTGCACAAAAATATTTTTCAAAGTTAGAAGTATACGTACGACTTTTATACCGCCACCGGTTGAGCCTGCACACCCTCCAATTAGCATGATCAGAACCAGGCTGAGTTGCGCCGGCACAGACCATAGCTCATAGTCCGTTGAGTGAAAACCGGTTGTAGTTATAAGCGATGCAACCTGAAAAATTGATTTTTGAAAAGCCGTCAGATAGTTGTCGTAGTTATTTAGCCTGGTGCTTAAAAGCAGAAAGAAAGTGACAGCGGCAATAATACCAACATAAAATTTGAATTCAGGGTTTTTGTGATATGAGCTAAAATTGCCTTTCATGGCGCGGTAGTGCAGGGCAAAGTTGGTGCCTGCCAAAATCATAAAAATTGTGAGCACATTTTCAATATAAGCGCTTTGGAAGTGCGGGATGCCTGCATTTTTCGTTGAAAAACCGCCGGTTGCCATTGTGCCGAAGGTGTGACAAATTGCATCGAAAAAATTCATTCCCCCGAATTTGAGGAGAATAGTTTCTGCCACGGTTAGAATGACGTAAACCGCCCAAAGAATTTTGGCAGTATCCTGCACGCGGGGTTTCAGCTTGTCGACAGATGGCCCGGGAACTTCTGCCTTAAAAAGCTGCATGCCGCCAACGCCTAACATCGGTAAAATTGCCAATGAAAGCAAGATGATGCCCATACCGCCAAGCCAGTGGGTAAAACTTCGCCAAAAAAGCAGACCGTGAGAAAGTGACTCAACATCGGTTAAAATTGTGGCGCCGGTTGTGGTAAACCCGGACATGGTTTCAAAGAAGGCGTCTGTATAATTTGTGGCGCCGGCAAAAACAAAAGGCAGAGCGCCGAAGCCCGCTAAAAGAATCCAGCCGAAGGTCACAATGGCGAATCCTTCCCGACTGCGTATGTCGCCGGGCTTGGTGAACTTCCACATTAAGAATCCAACAGTCACAATAATACACAGGGATATCGTAAACGCCATCAGGTCGCCCTCGTCGTAAATAAAGGAAACCAGAATTGGCAATAAAAGGGAGGCGCCAATGGAAAAAAGCAGAGCGCCAAGTGCATGTATAACGGATTTAAAGTCCATCAGGCAAACATTTTTTCAACTTGATGAATACACTTTGGCAGTGCGAAAATGACTACTTTGTCATTTGCTTCAATATGAGTGGTGCCGATCGGGACAAAAACATCACCGTTTCGGTTAACAGCGCCAATTATTGCGCCTTTCGGAAATTTGATTTTATGCAGCGGTTTTTTGAGGATAGATGCTTTTTTACACGCCACTAATTCAATGGCTTCGGCATCGATGCCCGGTAAAGAAACAACGGAAACAACTTCACCCCTGTGAATGAATCGTGCGATTGCGTTTGCGGTGATGATCCTTTTGTCAACTGCGGCGTCCAGCCCGATGGAGCTCATCAACGGAATGTAATTTGCCTGACCAACCATAGTAATGGCGCGTCGTACGCCAAGATGCTTGGATAGTAGCGAAGTAATAATGTTCGACTCTTCATCATCTGTCACCGAGATAAATGCATCCATATCTACAATGCCTTCAGCAGCGAGTAGATCCATGTCGGTGCCGTCACCTTGAATAACAAGCGTCCGTTCAAGGCTTTCGGCCACATATTTTGATTTTGTGTGGCTGGATTCGATCAACCGGATATCGAGGTTTTTATCTTTCTCTAATTCCTTCGCCACTAATCGGCCGACTTTACCGCCGCCGAGAATCATGATTTTTTCAATACTTTCATCTGCCTTGCCGCATAATTTCAGCAGGTCGGGTACTGATTCTGTTTTTGAGATTACAAAAATCTGGTCATCTACATGAAAATAATCTTCGCCGGTTGGTATTATCGTTTTGCCCTTGCGGAAAATTGCTACAGTCCGGAAGGTTAAATCTGTCAGAGATTGGCTAACTTCGTACAATTTCTGCCGGATAACAGGTGCAGTTGAATCGAGACGGAGTCCGATTAGTTGAATAGAACCCTCGGCAAATTCAAAAATATCTGTTGCAGCAGAGCGCTTAATAAGCCAGACGATCTCCTGTGCAGTTTCCAGTTCGGGGTTGATGATCAAATCGATGCCAAGTTGTTGGGCTGTGAGTACGGTATTTTCACTGGCAAAATCTTCGTTGCGTATCCGGGCAATTTTTTTATCGACACCGAGTTTGTCGGCGAGCATACAGGCGATAATATTTACTTCGTCGAGAGCCGAAACGGCAATCAAGAGGTCAGCATCTTTTATGCCGGCCTTGGATAGAGTCTGTACGCTTGAGCCACTACCTTCAATCACCAGAACATCTAACGATTCCTGCACGCGGGTTATATGGGCGTGATTGTTTTCAACCATAACTACTTGGTGATTTTCACGCGAAAAAATTTTGGCCAGGTGAAAACCAACCTCTCCGGCGCCAATTATTATTATGTGCAAAATGAATGCTCCCGAATATCTAACCTAAAATTCTTTGGAAAACCTGGATAGCCTTTTCAACATCGCCTGACGTTAAATCCAAGTGCGTCACTGCCCTGAGTTTGGTTGGGCCGAATGGTACGAGAAGAACATTGTTTTCTTTTAGTTCTGCCAGTATTTGCTGCGGGTCTTTTTGTGATTTGTGGATGTCAAAAATAACGATATTGGTTTGAACAGATGATAAATCAATTTCAATTTTGCCTAACTCAGAGAGCGCTTGAGCCAGACGTTTTGCGTTTTTGTGATCTTCCTCAAGCCGTTCAAAATTATTCTCAAGCGCGTATAAAACTGCTGCCGCTAAAATCCCAATCTGGCGCATGCCGCCGCCAAATATTTTGCGGTATCTGTGGGCTTCGGTAATGAATTCTTTTGAACCTGCGATTGCTGAGCCGATTGGCGCGCCCAATCCTTTTGAAAAACATACAGAAATTGAATCACAAAATAAAGCATATTCAGAGAGTTTGGCGCCGGAAGCAATGGCTGCATTCCAGATTCGTGCCCCATCCATATGAAGATTCAGGGCGTTTCCCTTTGCAAAAGCATACAGACCTTTTAAATTTTCTATCGGGTAAACAGTACCGCCTGCGCTGTTGTGTGTATTTTCGACCGAGATTAACGAAGTGTTTGACATGTAATAATAGGGCGGTCTGATCGCCTGTTTCACTTTCTCGATTGGTAAAATACCCAAGTCTCCCTGAACAGGGTTTAACTGAATAGAGGATAAAAAAGCGGCGGCGCCCGACTCAAAATTTAATATGTGGGAGCCGGTCTCACAAATTACTTCATCACCGGGTTTTGTGTGTACTTTCAGGCAAATTTCATTACCCATCGTACCGCTTGGTACGAAAAGCGCCGCCTCTTTACCAAAAAGTTCAGCAACTTTTTCCTGCAACTGATTAACTGTTGGATCTTCCCCAAACACATCGTCGCCGACTTCTGCATTCAGCATGGCTTCAAGCATGTCCGGGCAAGGGTGTGTGACGGTGTCGCTTCTAAGATCTATCGTTTTCAATACTTTTCCTCGTAGCACGAAATTAAAACACATTCACCATAATATATTTTTGGTAAAATTGCAAGCCATTCAGGAGGAATATTTTTAGCGGTCATCTAGTTCTCTTATAAAAAAACTCTCCTAAGTGATAAATGGTTTTTAATCTGAATTTTTGTAAACCGTCCCTCTTTCATCACAAAATCTACTTTTTACATAGCGGTTATAATCTTCCTCGTTATAAAATTCAATTTGGTAAAGTTTTAAGTTGAGTGTAATAAATAAAGAAATCGAATAAAATCCATAAAAATTACAATTTTTTATTAGGTGTCAAAAATATTCAATTTTTATGAATCGTTTTTTTGATTTCACCGTATGACTTTACGTTATGTTTTTTCCTTCGGATGATTCTCTCATCCGTTCATTTAAATAGTATTTTAAAAAATTTCAGGAGAAGAACCAATGAATCAGAAATTTAATCCATTTTTGTTGTCAGCTTTGCTGCTTGGCATTTTTGCAATTAGTTTATTTGCCACGCCAAAAGCAGATTCTCAGTCTGACAATCCAATTTTTATTGGCCACAACGAAGTTTTCCATTTTGATAAACTTACGGCCGCGCACATTAATCAGGCTACCGAAAAGACCATTTCCGAAACAAAAGAGTCTTTGAGCAAATTATATACAATTGATAAACATAACCGGACATTTGAAAATACCATGGTGCCCCTTGATGATGCTTTGGATGCCTTCGGGACAACCTATGGATTTATTTATTTGATGGGCAGCACACATTTAGATGATGCAATTCGCGACTCAGCCAATAGCAGTGTTGCGCTCATGGACAAATTTTCCAACGAACTTAATTTAAATGAAGACCTTTACAAAGCGGTCAAAGATTATAGCTTAACTAAAGGAGGTCAATCTCTCACCGGCTATAAGAAGAAATTTGTAACCGAAACCGTGCGTGATTTTGAACGAAATGGCTTCGCCCTGTCTAAAGAAAAACGTGACGAATTAAAAGTAATACAGGACAAAATTTCAGAACTTTCATTAAACTTCCGGCAAAATATTGCTGAATACAGTGACTCTCTCGTCGTTGACGATGAGGGAATTGACGGGCTTGATGAAGACTACAAAAACAACCATAAAAATGCAGATGGTAAATACTCTATTGATCTTTCTTATCCTTCGTACCGGCCCTTTATGCGCAGTTCAAAATCAGAGAACGCCCGAAAAGCGCTATATCTTAAATACACCAATCGTGCTTCAGATAAAAATCTGGATGTGCTAAAAAACATATTGATTGAGCGCCAAAAAATGGTAGACCTGCTTGGGTATAAAACATTTGCAGCCTATCAGGTTGAAGATCGTATGGCGAAAAAGCCGGAGAACGTCTGGGGATTTGAAAATGAGCTTATCGCAAAAGTTCAGGAAAAAGCGAAGCAGGAATATGAGGAGCAACTCGTCGCAAAGCGGATGCATCTTAATGATCCCAATGTTGATAAAATTAACTCATGGGAAGTTTCATTCTACCGCGATATCGTTCTGAAAGAGAAGTACAGTCTGGACCAGGAAAAAGTGAAAGAATACTTCAGCCTGGATAATGTTATCAACGGTTATTTCCAGGTCACGAAAAAACTGATGGGATTAGAATATCGACGCATTGAAACGCCATCGGTCTGGCATGAGGATGTCCGCGCTTATGACGTACTAAAGGACGGTCAATTGGCTGGCCGTTTTTATCTTGACTTGCACCCGCGTGCCAACAAATATGGCCACGCGGCTTGCTTTCCAATTATTTCCGGTAAGGCGAGGGAGGAGGGGTTTCAGTTTCCTGTTGCTTCATTGGTATGTAATTTCCCTGCACCAACTGAATCCAAACCTGCTTTGCTGACGCATGATGACGTTGAAACTTTTTTCCACGAATTTGGGCATGTCCTGCATCATCTCGTTTCTCAGGCAGAATTATCATCACAGGCCGGATTTACCGTTGCTAATGACTTTGTCGAGGCGCCTTCACAAATGCTTGAAAACTGGGCATGGAATTACGATGTGCTTAAACAATTTGCCAAGCATTATGAAACCGGTGAAACTCTACCCAAAGATCTTTTCGACCGCATGTTGGCTGCAAAAAATGCAAATTCCGGCAACAATACCCTGGCACAAATTTACTTTGGCCTTATCGATATGACTTTGCATGATAATTACGATCCGAATAGTGATGTTTCCACTACTGAAATAGTTAAAGAATTACAGAACAGAGTAACCTTGTATGATTTTGTAGAAGGCTCAAATTTTCAAGCGGCCTTTGGGCATTTAACCGGTTATGCTGCCGGTTATTACGGCTACCTTTGGTCACAAGTCTATGCTGCGGATATGTTTTCCAAGTTTGAAGAAAATGGAATTTTAGATGCTGAAACCGGACATCGCTACCGCGATCTGGTTCTCGCCCGTGGCAGTAAAATGGATGAGCTTGAAATGGTAAAGGAATTCCTCGGCCGCGAACCAAACCAAGATGCTTTTTTGAAGTCGCTGGGGTTATAGTACTAACTGTATTATTCATGAATTTTGCCACGAAGACTCTAAGTCGCAAAGATTCATAAAATTATAGAAGAAGGTATTTTGAAAGTTAAAATTAACAGCTATGGAGCAAAACTTTTGCAATACTACATTTATAAGTTTTTGTGTCTCTTACTGTCTTCGTGACTTGGTGGCGATGGATTATTCTGGTTAAGCCAAGTCTGCCCTAATATTTTACGTTTGCATTTTTAAGTGTTTGGCATTATTTTATAACATCCACCCTAAACAAGAAAATAAAGTCATTTCTAAAACCGCAAATAATCAGGAGGGCAGGCATGCCGAAAGCAAGTTCAGTTGAAAAATCACAGAGCGAAATATATCACCCCAGCGAAGAAATTAAAAAATCGGCGCACATTAAAGATTTTGAAAAACTTTATAAGCACTCAATTGAAAACAGGGAAGAATTTTGGGCTGATGAAGCTAAGAAGTTAAGCTGGTATAAAAAATGGAACACTGTTCTCGACGATAGCAAAAAACCTTTCTACAAATGGTTTACAGGCGGTAAAATTAATATTATTGATAATGCAATTGACCGCCACTTAAAAACCGCTCACCGAAATAAATTAGCCTTTATCTGGGAAGGCGAACCTGGTGATGTACGAACGTTTTCCTACCACGCATTGGACCGGGAAGTCTCCAAATTCGCTAACGTATTGAAAAGTATGGGCGTCCGCAAAGGTGAAATTGTCACCATCTACATGCCGCAAGTTCCTGAACTTGTCTTTGCTATGTTGGCCTGTGCCAAAATTGGCGCTGCCCATAGCGTGGTTTATGGCGGATTCAGTGTCGAGGCTTTGGCGGGGAGAATTCAGGATGCGCAAAGCCGCGTGCTCGTGACTGCCGATGGCGGTTGGCGACGTGGGAAAATCACCGATCTCAAGTCTATTGCCAACGAAGCCATGGGGCGGTCCGCAACCATTGAAGTTTGTATTACCGTAAAACGGACAGACCACGATGTTTACATGGAAAATGATCGTGACTTCTGGTATCATGAATTAATGGGTTTGCCCATTGCCAGCGCCGAATGCGAAACCGAAAAAACGGATGCTGAGGATATGCTGTTCATTTTGTACACTTCCGGCACAACCGGGCAACCGAAAGGTTTGCTGCATACCCATGGCGGTTATTCCGTTTACACCTCAACAACTCATAAATATGTTTTTGATATTAAGGATGAAGACCGTTGGTGGTGTGCCGCCGATCCGGGTTGGATCACAGGTCATAGCTACATCGTTTACGGGCCGCTCATCAACGGTGCCACGATCATGATGTATGAAGGCGCACCAAACCACCCCTACCCGAACCGCTGGTGGCAGATGATTGAAAAATACGGAATTACAATTTTATACACTTCACCCACAGCTATTCGCGGTTTGATGCGCTTTGGCGACCAGTGGCCGCAGCGCCATAATCTGAGCTCACTGCGCTTGCTCGGCTCGGTTGGCGAGCCTATCAACCCGGAAGCCTGGCGCTGGTACCACAAAATTATAGGCAAAGAAAAATGTCCGATTATGGATACCTGGTGGCAAACCGAAACCGGCGGATTCATGATTACCCCGGTGCCGGTTATGCCCTTAAAACCCGGCTCTGCCACCAAACCGTTTTTCGGTAACGAGGTTGCTGTGGTGGATGAGATTGGCAAGGAAGTTAAGGCGGGCGAAGAAGGAAAGCTGGTCATCAAAAATCCGTGGCCGGGCATGGCACGCACCATTCATGGTGACCCCGACCGCTATATCGATGTTTACTGGAAAGAATATGAAAAGCAAGGCTGGTACAAAGCCGGCGATTCGGCGCGAATTGATAAAGATGGTTATGTCTGGGTTATTGGCCGGATTGATGATGTGATAAAAGTTAGCGGCTACCGGCTCGGCACCGCTGAAGTCGAAAGCGCGCTGGTGAGTCATGCAGATGTATCTGAGGCTGCCACCATTGCGCTACCGCACGAATTAAAAGGCAACGCAATCTACGCATACGTGATTTTACGGGCGGGCTTGAATGGAGACGCACAATTGGAAGACGCTCTGAAAAAGCATGTGGCACACGAGATCGGACCTATTGCGCGTCCGGAAAGCGTGACGTTTGTCGATTCACTGCCGAAAACTCGTAGTGGCAAAATTATGCGGCGGGTGCTCAAAGCACGTGCACTGGGTGTGGATGAGGGGGATTTATCGACGCTGGAGGAATAAACGAAATTAGATTATGGGGCAGTTTTGGAGATTAACTAACTGCCCTGTTCATTACTACTTTTCAGCCTACCAAACCTCATCAATAAAAAAATGACCAATGGCCAGAGGCAGGTATTAAAAATATCATGAAAACTAGCGCCCCAACGGAAATGACCAAACACAGAATAATCATCCCGTAAGTCTGCAATTTCCATAAGAATAGCCACGGCAAGAACAAACAGAACGGGTTTGATTGAGCCAAAATTTTTAATGACAAATATGCCGACTACAAAGTAAACGATCAGGCCGATATAAATATGCGTGGCGTCTTTTGAAAGTGGCACATAGTTAAAAAAATATATTTTAAATAGCTGGTAAAAAGAAGTTTCCATCAAATTTTAAAAGTCAAAGGTAATGGCGGCTAGAGCTCTCCTGCCATTTATTGAGCCGCCAAAAAGCTCGTAGTGTTCATTGTTCAGTAAGTTTGTTACTGTTAATCCAAGTCTTATATCTGTATCGATTTTATATCCTGTTGCACAATTCAGTGTTACGTAGGACGGTACTTGCCCTTGAAAAACCCCCGATGCCCATTCAAATTTATCGACATATCGAAGATTAATGTTTAAATCAAGTCCTTCGGCATTTTTATAATTAAGGCCGAGGTTTAATTTATGTTTCGGTGTGTTTGGCTCTAACATGTCGCCCAAGGCATTATCATTCACCTTAAAGTCAAAGAATGAATAATTGCCGGAAATAAAGGCATTGCTTAAAAAGCGATAGGTTGCACTAAACTCAAAACCCCATTCGTCTACTTCACCGGCATTCGCGTATGATACAACCAAAGCATGTGAGCCGTCCGGCAGTGTAGTAAATCCGGGACTAATATTTTCATCCATGAATCGTTCGACAATTACACGGCGTGAGGAGCTAATTTCGTCGGGGATTTCATAATTTGGATAAGCTGGATTAATGCCCGGCAGCAAATCGGTCACAAAATTAGTCAGGCGGTTGTAATATAAATCAGCCGTTAACAAAAAATT
>JAJDAE010000061.1 GCA_029262035.1 Candidatus Zhuqueibacterota bacterium | reverse complement strand
ACCCCATCCCGGCGAATTTATACGGGAAGTATATCTTGAGCCTTTGGGTATAAGTTACAGAGCCGTATCCGCAAAGCTTAATGTGGCGCCCCTCTACCTTTAGCTCATTAAGGGACAAAGTAATATTTCTTCCTAAATGGCATTACGTCTTTCAAAAACACTCGGACGTTCACCGGAAAGTTGGTTAATTATGCAAAATAATTATAATCTTTGGCATGCAAAGAAAAGACTAAATCTTGATGAAGTAGAAAAGCTGAGTGTTTCTCAACAACAGGTTGCACAAGGGTAAAACAGAGATTGTTTTTATAATGATTACAAAGAGAATGGTGCTGGGCACTTCCAACATGCTGGCCGTAGATGGGTTCTATAAAAATGGTAACAAGATGACAACAGGAGACTCGATATGTTTTCAAATTTCATAAAAATGACTCTGAGGAATCTAAAAAGACAATTGACATTTTCGTTTATTAATGTGGGTGGTCTGGCGCTTGGTATGGCTTGTTGTATCCTCATTTTATTATTTGTACGGGATGAATTAAGTTATGATAAGCATCATGAAAAAGCAAAGCAAATATATCGTCTTGTTTTAGATTTGGAGGTCAAAGGTTCATTTGACCAATATGCTGTTTCACCATTTGTTGCCGCGCAGGTTTTTACAAATGAATTGCCAGAAATCAAAAAGTTTACTCGTCTTCTCAGAAATGACGGTCATTTAATTTATGAGGGTAAACGTTTTGATGAAGAAAAAGTATTCCTGGCAGATACTACATTCTTTGACCTTTTTTCTCATGACTTTGTCTACGGGAATCCAGAAACAGCCTTGGATAGACCCGGTGCTGTTGTTATAACCGAGGAAATCGCATCAAAAGTATTTGGAACCGAAAATCCACTAGGCAAAGGTTTCAAAATAAATCAATTTGAAAATCTGTACATTGCTGGGGTTGTCAGAACAACGTCTAAAAACTCACATTTTCGCTTTAATTATATTATTTCTATGGCAACATTCCAAGGAGACCAGCGAATTTTTTCTCACTGGTTAAGCCTTAGAGGTTGGTCATATTTGCTTCTTGATGAAGATGTGGATATTGTCGCATTACAAAGCAAATTTATACGTATAGTGGAAAAACATGCTGGGCCGATAGCAAGAGGAACCGGTGTGAAAATGGAGTATTTTCTACAAAAATTAACAGATATACACCTACGATCTCATTTACGAGCAGAAATTGAACCAACCAATGATATAATTTATGTCTATACCTTTTCATGCGTTGCTATTTTTATTCTGATCATCGCATGTATAAATTTCATGAATTTATCAACAGCAAGATCCACTATGAGGGCCAAAGATGTAGGAATACGAAAAGTCTTAGGTGCTTATAAAAAGAATATCATTCTCCAGTTTCTTAGCGAATCGGTTTTTATGTCTAGTTGTGGTCTACTTCTCGCTATTGGAATTGTATTATTGGTCTTGCCAGAATTTAATACCTTGGCCGAGAAACAAATGGAATTTAGGGATATTTTTAATGGCGTTGTTCTTGTAGGAATATTTTGTTTAAATATATTCACTGGAATTGTAGCTGGCGCTTATCCTGCTTTCGTTATATCTTCTTTTCACCCTGTTAGCATTCTCAGCGGAAAATTCAGTTCTACAAAAAACGCAGGTCTTCGCAAATTTCTGGTTATAGTGCAATTCTCAATTTCAATTATTTTGATCGTTTGTACCATTATTGTCGTAAATCAAGTAAATTTTATGAAGAACAAACATCTTGGTTTTGATAAAGAACAGATGCTGGTTATAAGGATGCGAACCGATAATCAATCTGACCGATTTGAATCATTAAGAAATGAAATGTTGATGAATTCAAATATCCTAAATGCGTCATTTTCATCAGGTGTACCAGGTAAAACAGGTGAGTTGCGACTATTTTTACCTGAAGGAAATGATGTTTCGGATACCCATGCGATGAATCTGGTCAGAATAGATTATGATTATTTGTCGACTTACAATATACGAATCTCCCAGGGAAGAGATTTTTCGCCTGGCTTTGCAACTGATTCCACTTCAGCTTTCATAATAAATGAAACCGCAGCTCAAAAGCTTGGTTGGGCGGAAAGTGCGGTAAATAAGGGATTTGAACACTTAACAGCTCGGAAGGGCAATATAATTGGGGTTATCAAGGACTACCATTTTAAATCAGTAAGTCAGAAAATCGAGCCTGTTGTATTCATGGTTGCTAACCACCCTGGCTTATTTCTTTCCTTAAAACTTAATTCAAACAATGTTTCTGATACAATTGACTATATCAAACAGAAATGGAGAGATTTTGAGCCAGGGAGACCATTGAATTACTATTTCGTTGATGAAGACTTTGCCGCCCGGTATAGTGCTGATGAGAAAGTGGCCAATATAATTGGTATCTTTGCTATAGTAGGAATCCTCATCGCGGCTTTGGGGCTGTTTGGCCTGGCTTCATTTATGGTTGATCGGCGGGTCAAAGAAATTGGCGTCAGAAAAGTACTCGGTGCTTCCGTTACCAAAATACTGACTCTAATATCCAATGAATTTGCAATTTTAGTTATTATTTCAAATATTGTAGCCTGGCCTGTCGCATATTTTGTTATGACAGATTATTGGCTGGTTAACTTTCCTTATCGCATTAATCTGGGCGCTTCGACTTTTTTGATTTCTGGACTACTTTCAATTTTTATTTCTTTATTAGCGGTAGGTTATCAGGCAATAAAGGCTGCATCAATGAATCCTGTAGAATCTCTACGTCATGAATAAGCTCGGTTTTAATTTTTGAGTAAGATTCACCTTTGGGAGTGCTTTACTTAGGACAGTCGCTACAAAACTGCACTGACCACATCTAATAATCAAACACCATTTTTCCATCAACCACTTCTTTACGGAAATGGTATTTCGTCAACCCTTGCATGCCTCTTTCCGCTTACTCTGAAATTAAAAGATTTAAATTGTTTTTTAAAATAATTTCCTGCATCCTTTAGAAAATTCCTGCATCAAAGTAGTTGAAAAGACTTGTTAGACAATCTGGTTTTAACAAGATAAATGAACCGGGAGGATTGATGAAACACAAAATACCCTTAATCCTGATAGCACTTGGAATTGCGGCAACCCTGGCTGTGGGCATGCTCCGGAACAAGAGCGTTGGCCCTGACCCGCTGCAGCAACTCAAAGAACGCTATGCAAAAAAAGCTATCCCATCTGTTGACCACTCCAAGCTGGCTATCTTACAGAAAAAATTTTCTTCGCCACAGGAAGTCACAACGACCTGTATTTCCTGCCATACGGAACGCGGTAAAGAGGTCTTAGGATCTTCGCACTGGAATTGGGAGCGGGAGGAATACATAGAAGGCCACGGTATCCGTTCCATCGGTAAGAAAAATATCCTGAACAACTTCTGCATTGGCGTCTCGGGCAACCTTGACGCGTGCGACAAATGCCACGTGGGTTACGGTTTTGTCGATACAGAGTTTGATTTTCAGGAGGAAAAAAACATCGACTGCCTGAGCTGCCATGATAACAGCAGCACGTATGTAAAAACCGGCAAAGGAATGCCGGCGGCATCAGTGGATTTAAACTATGTGGCCCAACATGTCGGCAATCCCCAGAGGGAGAACTGCGGCACTTGTCATTTTTTTAGTGGCGGGGGTAATAATGTGAAACATGGTGATCTCGATAAGTCCCTTTTCAATCCGAACCGTGAAGTAGACGTGCATATGGCGAGCGAAGGCTCTAACTTGCAGTGTGTCGATTGCCACACCGCTGAGAATCACAAAATGCTGGGCAAACTCTATTCCGTCTCTTCAATGAACCGTGACCGCTCAACCTGCGAGCAGTGCCACACTGCCATCCCGCACGAGGATAACACCCTCAACGAACATACGCTCAAGGTTGCATGCCAGACCTGCCACATCCCAACCTATGCTAAAGTAAATGCAACAAAGACCGCATGGGATTGGTCAACGGCAGGGACGTTAAGTGCAGGTCAGCAGGTTAATGAATCGGATTCTCTGGGTAATCCGACTTACATGTCTAAAAAAGGCACGTTTAGCTGGGGGCGTAATCTCAAGCCGGAATACATTTGGTTCAACGGCACTGCCGGTCATTATTTTTTAGGTGATACCGTCTCAGCTGAACAACCGATTCAGGTCAACACCCTGCACGGTAGTTACGATGATCCGGAAGCGAAGATCATCCCGGTCAAAATTCACCGGGCGAAACAAATTTATGATCCCGTTACCAAGATGCTGATTCAGCCAAAATTGGTAGCTGCGAAAAAGGGTGAAGGCGCGTTCTGGAAAGATTTCGATTGGAATCACGCGGCAGAGGAAGGTATGAAGTCCCTCGGGTTGCCGTACAGCGGGGAGCATACATTTGAGGAAACGGTCATGACCTGGCCAATTAACCACATGGTTGCACCAAAAGAAAAGACCGTCCAATGTGTGGAATGCCATACTCGCACCAATTCGCGTTTGGCTAATCTGAGCGGATTTTACATGCCGGGACGCGATTCTAATTTCATAGTAGAAATTCTGGGAAAAGCAGCGATTGTTATTGTGATTTTCCTCGTTATGTTGCACAGTGCTGCGCGTGTTACCGTACGCATCAGAAATAGAAAGGAGCAGGCATGAATTTAAAGCAAGTATATGTGTACAAAGGTTTCGAGCGTTTTTGGCACTGGATGCAGGCTGTTTTAATCCTGTTCCTTGCGCTGACGGGCTATGAAATTCACGGTTCATTCCAGTTCTTTGGTTTCGAGCAGGCGGTACGGTTTCACAACATTTCGGCGATCGCACTGCTTGTGCTGATAGCCTTTTCAATTTTCTGGCATTTAACGACAGGTGAGTGGCGACAGTATTTGCCAACCCGGAAATTTTTGCGGGCGCAGGCGGAATACTACATCTTCGGCATGTTTCGCGGAGCGCCGCATCCGACCAAGAAAACAGTGCTGAGCAAACTCAATCCACTCCAGAAACTCGATTATTTATTTCTGAAAGTTTTACATATCCCGGTGATGGTGGTGTCCGGGCTGCTCTATATGTTTTACCGCTATCCCCAGGGTCGCGGCATCGAAGCGCTGAATATCGAAGGTCTGGAAATCATTGCTATTATTCATACCGCCGGCGCATTTTTACTGATAGCTTTTGTGATCGCGCACGTGTACCTTACGACCACGGGCCACACACCTACTTCAAATTTGAAGGCGATGATAACCGGTTATGAGGAGTTAGAAGAGGAACCATCTGGGTTAGAAATTAAAGAAACAACATGATGATGCGACTTACAGTCAAAATGATTGAAATCAAAATAATTTTAAAGCTAATAGAACTATTAATAACTTAAACGAGCTGGATAAAACAAAGTCATGCCCATTAAACACGGTTTTGAAACCAAAGTCATTACCGAGGATGAATTTCATACAATTGATTATAAAGTGATGGAGTTAGCCTTTTCGATTCAGCGCGATATGGGTAAATTATGGAATGAGAATATCTATCGAAATGAATTGGCTGATCGTTGCCGAAATGCTGGTTTCGAGAAAGTTGATACCGAGCTACCCATAAATATTTCATACAATGATTTTCAAAAAGACTACTATGTTGACTTGGTGCTCAATGATTCTGTAATATATGAGTTGAAAGCCGTACGAACCTTAACAGGAATACATCAACAACAAGCTCTTCATTATCTTTTTCTTCTGGGAATGCAGCATGGTAAGCTGGTTAATATGCGTCCGCATTCAGTTGAACATCGATTTGTTTCAACAAAGTTAACCATTGAGAAACGTTTTGATTTCACAATTGATGAACGAGATTGGCAAGAACTTGATGAAGATAGCTTGTGGTTGAAACAACTTATGTTCAATCTATTGACAGAGTGGGGAGCATTTCTTGATACAGGTTTGTTCTATGATGCCATCTATCATTTTCGGGGAGGCGAGGAGCATGTTGTCAAGGAAACAAATGTGATGAATGGCTCCCGCCTATTGGGTAGACAAAAAGTCCATCTATTAAATCGAGGAACTGCGCTAAAGATTTCATCCATGACGAAAGAGGTGAAATATTATGAACAGCATCTTTTTCGGTTTCTTCAGTACACTGAGTTAAGAGCAATACAATGGATAAACTTTAATCATGATCGAATTGAATTCAAAACTGTTTTACGCTGAAGTTTTCTTAATCATTTTGGTTCAAATTGTTTTGACTTTTCTTTTTAAGGTATGAAAGGAGCATCAATGGAAACGAAATACATGAACCCTTATCTTGCCGGATTTCTACTTGGCCTGATCCTGCTTGTGGCCGTCTTTGTCACAGGCAGAGGTCTAGGTGCCAGCGGCGTGCTTAGAAGCGTCGTAGTTGCATCGGTCACAGCCGTAGCGCCGGAGCATGCTGCAGAAGGAGAATTTTACCAACGCGCCGCTCCGAAAGGCACCAGTCCGTTTAAGGCGTGGCTCGTGTTTGAAGTACTTGGCGTAATTCTCGGTGCTTTTCTTTCGGGCGTAGTCGCCAACCGGCTCACTCTTAAAACTGAACATCCGCCGCATGTAAAGAGCAGATTACGATTGGGCATGGCCTTACTTGGCGGTGTTTTATTCGGACTTGGGTCGCAGTTTGCACGTGGGTGTACCAGCGGTGCAGCGCTCAGCGGTATGGCGGTATTCTCAGCGGGTGGCTTCCTGACGATGCTTGTGATATTTGGTGCAGCATACGCCAGCGCTTACTTTTTTAGAAAATTATGGATTTAAATCAGGAGAGACATGATGGGACCACTGGTGCCGGATATTATTACTAACGAGCTAAATCTGATCGTCGCTTTTTTCATCGGTATCGGCTTCGGCTATATCCTCGAACAGGCCGGTTTCTCCTCGTCGAGGAAACTCACCGGTTTATTTTACGGCACCGATTTTACGGTGCTGCGTGTGTTTTTTTCCGCCGGAGTGACGGCAGCGAGTGGCGTTCTTCTGCTCGCCAACTTTGGAATGCTGGACATGAATATCATCTATGTTAACCCCACGTATCTCTACCCCGCACTAGTGGGTGGAACGATTATGGGGGTAGGTTTTATTCTGGGTGGATATTGCCCTGGAACAAGTTTTTGTGCGGCTGCCGTCGGCAAGATCGATGCGATGGTTTTCGTGTTTGGGGGCTTACTGGGTGTTCTGCTGTTCAGCGAAATGTTTTCATTAGTTGAGAATTTTTATCAGTCAGGTTTCTTAGGCTACCTTACAGTTGATTCGGTACTTGGTATTTCTAAGGGACAATCTGCGTTGCTGCTAATCGTTATTGCAGTGGGGGCGTTTATCGTGACAACGAAAATCGAACAGAAGTTTAATGCTTCATCGCCGACCAGGAATTTCCCGCTGCATTATCATAGATTTGCAGCTCTCGGTGTGCTTTTACTGGGGCTGGTCCTGGCTGTACTTCCCGATCGTGAAACCAGACTTTTGGCTAATGCATCAGACGAGATTTTTCAGAAAGAAAATCCGGTGAAACTGATGACTGCTGACGAGTTAGCGTTCCGAATTCTCGACCGTGACCCATCGTTGCAGATCATTGATGTGCGGGATGCAGTTGAATTTTCGAAAATGAGTCTGCCCGGTGCAGTGAACATTTCTTTGCAGAGTATGTTTGGCAAAGAATGGCGCGGCCTGCTTGCTCAGCCAAGAAAGAAGAAAGTGTTTTTCGCCAACAACGAAGCAGATGCAGTCAGAGCTGCAACACTCGCAGGGGTACTCGGGTATAAGAATGTCAGGGTTTTGCAAGGTGGGTTTGAAGGATTCACGCAGACCATCCTGAATGCTGAACTCCCACTGCGTGAATTGACGCGCGGTGAAGCGGATACATACCGGTTTCGTCTCAAGGCCTCACCACAGCTTGCTACTCTCATCCGGGAAAGGGATCAACCGAAGTTTGTGGAAGTACGTGCGAAGAAAATCCAGGGGGGCTGTGCAATAGATTAATTTACAGGTAGGTTAGAATGGAGAAAATGAGATTTATGAAGTTTTATTACGGTATCATTACAATAGTTACTATTCTTCTTATTAATTCAAGTGTATCGGCACAGCAAGCTTGGACACAAAAAAAGGGAGAAGGGTATTTTCAAATGGGGTCATCACTTTTTAATTATTCAACTGCTGCTGATGATGATTATAAATCATTTGACCAGGCTCGATCAATAACTGAAGTGATTCTCTCTTTATATGCGGAATATGGGTTCACAAACAAATTAACAGGCACAGCTGTTCTACCGCTTCATTTTGTATCAAGTGGTGAACTAAATTCAAAATGGTCGGGATTTGCACCTGAGGAGGGTAACCTTACTTCTTTTGGAAATTTTAACCTGGCACTCACCTATCGAATTTATACAAAAAATAATTTCGTTCTGTCCTCTAAGTTGGCATCAAGTATGAATACTTCGGATTACGATGCTGCTACCGGCCTAAGAACCGGTTATGATGCATTTGGAATTTCACCGACCCTGCTTGCCGGAATCGGTTCTGACGTTTTTTTTGCGAGTGCAGAAACCGGAATAAATATTTTATCCGGAGGCTATTTGAATCGTTTCATCTTCAATGCACAAATAGGAAAAGAGTTAACAAAAAATAGACGACTTATTGGGGTTTTTGTTATTTCAACAAGCACTGCTTTGGGTAATGCTTCAAACGAAGCGAATCTAAGTTTGAATGGGACTTCTGCATTTACTTCCCTGTATCAAAATGAACGAACATATTATGCAGGTGCTTTTAAATTTGGGTACAAACTTTCTGATTATTGGGGATTATGGTTGTCTATCGGAGGAGGATATGCCAAAAATATTGGACGAAATCCAGTTTATTCATTAGCCTTTGCATACAATTTAAGATAAACGACTACTTATGGCTAAAAAGAGATTACTTCTAAAACCAAAGTTCATGATCATTATCACATTGTCATTGGCTGTGATATTGGTGGTATCCGCAGTTATTGAGCTTTCTCAAGTGAAGAAAGAAATATTGCACATTATGTCTGAGCAAGCAGCTTCCCTGATTGAATCCATTACGGTTAGTAGTGATAATGCGACCTTGGCCTATAGTGAACTTGAAACCCAAGTCGCCGAAAGACTCTTAAATAATGCGAAAATGATCGAAAGGTTCGACAAGACGAATACACTTTCACAAAAAGAGTTGACTGAAATTGCCGCACAAAACAATTTGCTTCGAATCAATATTTTTAATGGAAAAGGCAACAAAGTTGTTAGTAGTCACACCGCAATTCATGAAGACCTGGAACCACTGCACGAACCGCGCCAATTTCTTCTCCCCATTTTAGAAGGGCGTGAAGATGAGATTGTTATTGGTTTTAAAGAGTCACGCTTTGGGCTGGGCAAGCGATACGCTGTGGCTGTCCGGCGCACCAAAGGCGGCGTTGTGGTCGTTAATATCGATGCCAAAGAAATGCTGCGTCTCCGCAAGGAGATTGGCGTTGGCCGCCTCATAAATGATATGGCAGAGAAGGACGGAATCTTCTATATCGTGATTCAGGATACCCTTGGCATAATCGCCGCATCGAAGGAAATAAGCAGCATGTCGAAGATAAGCAGCGATCCGTTTTTACGTGAAGCTCAGAAAAAATCTACCCCATCGACCCGTTTAACCGAATTAAATGACAATCAAATTTTTGAAGCCGTGACCCCTTTTTTTATAGATAGTGCTTCTCTAGGGCTAATTCGAATTGGTTTAAAAACAGATCACATTGCGGAGGCCGATACCCGCACCAAAAGAAGACTTTTGTTCATCTCTCTAATCCTGTTGGTCGGAGGCGTTCTCGTATTCAATTTTGTCATTGTGAACCAGAATTATACGCTCCTGGACGAAGCTTACTTAAGAGCCAAAACATACACCGGTAGCATTTTAGCCAACATGACCGATGCAGTTGTTGCCATCGATCCGGATGAAAAGATCACACTTTTTAACCGTGCTGCCGAGAAATTATTTAATATTGAGGAAAGAGCCGCATTCGGTAAAAAGTGCTCGGAACTGGTTTACGCCGAGACTGTGCTGGAAGAAACACTTCGGACTGGCAAAAGCATACAGGATTTTGAAACCGAATACAAGATTCCCGGGAAAAAGGCCATTCTCTCTGTTAATGCCTTTGCTTTGAAAACCAAGAGTGGCGAAGTTGATTCGGCTGTTGCCGTGATTAAAGATTTGACCGACCGTCGGATTATGGAAGAAAATCTCCGTCGCAAAGAAAAGTTGACAGCGATGGGTGAGTTGGCTTCCGGTGTTGCCCATGAAGTGCGAAATCCTTTAAACGCCATTGGCATGATTGCTCAGAGGTTGAGTAAAGAGTTCGAACCAAAGGCGGATGTAGATGAATATAAGACCCTGTCGAGGACGGTGGTAAATGAGGTGTTTCGTATCAATGTTCTGATCCAGCGATTCCTGAAATTTGCGCGCCCGCCCAAATTGGATCTTCAGAGGTCAGACTTAAATAATTTAATGGACGAAGTAATAGAATTAGTTTTGCCGGAGGCCGATAGTAAAGGGACCAAAGTAGTAAAAAAATATCAAACCTTAGAGAAAATATTTATAGATCCAAATCAGCTCAAACAGGTTTTTTTGAATTTGCTCCAAAACAGCTTGCAGGCGATTTCCAAAGATGGAAGTGTTTTTGTTAAAATGAGGGCGTTGGATAATAACGTAGTTGTGGAAATCGAGGACACGGGTTATGGCATCGCAAAAGAAAGCCTGGACAAAATTTTTGATTTATATTTCACCACGAAAGAGGATGGTACGGGCATGGGATTGAGTATTGCCAATCAAATTGTTGCAGCGCATCATGGCAGTATCGAAGTTGAGAGCCGGGTGGATGTCGGAACAATTTTTCGGATTATTTTGCCGAACAGTCAAGCCTAAATTTAGAGAACTTTAATCACTACTGCGAATCGATATTGAAGGAATATATTTATGCCGGACTCTACAATTTTAGTTATAGACGATGAAAAAGCTCAATTGGAAACTTTAGCCGGATTTCTCAAGAAAAAAGGCTACCGGGTTGAAAAGGCCGGTTCAGGAAATGCAGGTCTTGAAATGGTGAAGTCCACAACGATTGATTTGATTCTCACTGATTTTAAAATGCCTGAAAAAGATGGCTTAACTGTTTTGAATGAAGCCAAACAAATTAATCCTGAAATCGATGTTATTGTGATGACGGCTTTCGGCAGCGTGGAATCGGCCACAGAGGCGATGAAAGCTGGCGCTTTTGATTATCTTACGAAACCTATCGACTTAGATCATCTTGAATTGATTGTTGAAAATGCTCTGGAACGTAAACAATTAGTTTCTGAAAACCGGGAACTGAAAATACAACTTGAAGAAAAGTTTAAGTTTGCAGAAATTATTTCAAGCAGCCGGGAGATGGAGGCAGTACTCAACACAGCAGCAAGAGTGGCGCCCAGTCAGGCTACCGCTCTCATTCGAGGCGAGAGTGGTACGGGAAAAGAGTTGATCGCCAAAGCTATTCATTATGCCAGCACACGCAAAGATAAGTCTTTCATAGCGGTGAACTGCGCTGCCTTAGCAGAAAATCTTTTAGAAAGCGAGCTTTTTGGGCATGAGAAAGGTGCCTTCACCGGAGCCGACCGTCAGCGCAAAGGCCGTTTTGAAATGGCCCATGGTGGCACTCTGTTTTTAGATGAAATTGGTGAAATCCCTCTGTCAACCCAAGTTAAACTGCTAAGAGTCCTGCAGGAAAAATCTTTCGAACGGGTGGGAGGCAGCGAAACCATTAAGGTAGATGTACGGCTTATCGCCGCTACGAATCGCGATCTGGAAGCCATGCTTGAAGAAAGAACATTTCGAGACGATCTTTACTATCGTATAAATGTCATCTCCATTTCGGTTCCCCCTCTTCGTGAACATAAGAGCGATATTCATCCCCTGATTGACCATTTTCTCAGAAAGTTTTCAACTCTGAATAAGAAACAGGTCGGCGGTATCTCAAAAGAGGCTATGGATTTGCTGCTCAAGTATGGCTATCCCGGCAATATACGGGAATTGGAAAATATCATTGAGCAGGCAGTTGTCTTAGCGCGGGGAGAAATTATCAACTCACGCGACCTACCCATGAATGTCCAGGGGCTAAAAAACGAAAACAAAAAATCCATGGATTTAACAACAGGCACGTTTGACGAAAGGGTTGGAAATTTTGAAAAACAGCTTATACAGACTGCTCTGGCAGAATCAAAGGGAGTGCAAACTAAAGCTGCTGATATATTGGGTATGACTGAGCGGCATTTGAGGTATAAACTTCAAAAATATGGAATGAAGTGAGGGAGTTGAATTTATGTCAAAAGACCGGCTGCAAGATGCAAGGCGGGCTCATTCCGAGTTAGATTTGGAAGCGGCTAAAAAAGCGCACAAAGAGCAGTTCATCAAAGAATCTTTAGAAGAACCCGCAATTCATGATGTTGAAAAGGGGCAGTACATCGGCGATATGGTTTACGGCGCCATCGATGGCATTGTCACGACATTTGCAGTGGTGTCGGGAGTTGCCGGTGCTTCTCTTTCGTCGGGAATTGTTTTGATTCTGGGATTTGCTAATCTTTTTGCAGACGGGTTGTCCATGGCTGTTGGCAACTATCTGGGCACCAAGTCGGAAGTTGAATACAAAGCCAGAGAAAGGCATCGGGAAGAGTGGGAAATTGAAAACATGCCTGAGGAAGAAAAGGAAGAAGTTCGACAGATTTACAAACGAAAGGGATTTACGGGGCAGCTTTTGGAAAAAATAGTGGATGTGATCACCAAGGATAAAAAGCAGTGGGTGGACACTATGCTTCTGGAAGAGCTTCATATTATTCCCGAACAAAAATCTCCCATAAAGGCCGGGTTCGTGACGTTCATCTCCTTTTTAGTCGCGGGCTTTGTTCCACTTTTGTCCTACATTTTGGCATATGTTAGTCCATTCTTTTTTGCAAACTCTTATCCGGTTGCAATTGGCCTTACTTTCATAACCATATTCGCCGTTGGCTCACTAAGTGTATTGGTTACCGGCAAACGGTGGTGGAAATCAGGGTTTGAAATGCTTTTGATTGGTGGTGCCACCGCATTAGTGGCCTATTTAATCGGGTATCTGTTAAAAGGTCTCGCTTAGAAATTTTCCAGTTTGAGGCTTATTCAATACCAGATCTAACACACAACCAAGTTTCTCCTCCAAACCGTTGAATTTATCTCGTCCAAATCGTCGAAAATTCGAATGAAATAATTCTAAGACTCAGACATTACGTCTCCATTATTGTTGTAAATTCAAGCACTTATATTCCTATTGTTTCAAGGTTCAGGTTGTGGTACACGGGTTGCCTTAGCCTGTCCGAAATGAAAAGAAAATGCAAGCAAATAGACTTTTTTTGTATCTTTTTGAAATATGCATCATCTAACTTTATGAAAAGGAGAACAAAAATGAAAACTGTGATCATAAAAGTCGCAGCACTCAGTATGCTTTTGGCCGTTCTAATATCTTGTAGTAATTTAAGTGACTCGGTAACCCCTTCGGAACCTTTGACCCCGGAAGTTATAATCATACTGAATTCAGCAATTCAGGATGAATATCGTGCTGAAAATATTTACCTCAGAGTTTTGGCAGATTTTGGCGCTGTGCAGCCTTTTAGTAGTATCGTCAACGCTGAAGTGCGGCATTTTTTGTCCATTGGACGAGTTTTTAGTAATGGTGGGTTTGAGGTACCTGAAAGCGAATGGAACCTTTACAATGTTCCGGCATTTGCTTCAGTAGTGGAAGCTTGCGCAGCCGGTGTTATAGCTGAAATCGAGAATATTGAGCTGTACGATGAATTTCTCAAGTTGGAATTGCCTGCAGATGTCCGGTTGGTATTTGAGAATAATTTGATTATTTAGTGAAGGAATAAGGCTAATGGCATTAATAGAACTTAAAGGTGTGTCCAAGTTTTACGATATGAGCGAAACACGAGTCGACGCGCTAAAGAGTGTTTCTTTACAAATTGAAGAGCAATCGTTTGTTTCATTTGTCGGGCCGTCAGGGAGTGGTAAAACCACACTCCTGAACCTGATCGGTTGTCTGGATAAACCTTCAACGGGAAATGTTTACGTGAACGGCACCCACGTTAATGATTTGGAAACCCGGGAAGCTGCACGATTCAGAGGCAACCACCTGGGATTTATTTTTCAAAATTTCAACCTTATCCCTGTTCTTACAGTCTATGAAAATGTGGAGTACCCATTAATTATGGTGCAGAATATAGCACCAAAAGAACGCCGGGAAAGAATTTTACATTATCTCGAAGCAGTGAGCATGCTGGATCAAAAAGACAAATACCCGGGGCAAATATCAGGAGGGCAAAAGCAGCGCGTTGCCGTGGCTCGAGCGCTGGTAACGAATCCTAAATTGGTGCTTGCAGATGAACCTACGGCAAATCTCGATCATACCAGCGCTTTTAAAGTCATCGAATTAATGCGGCAAATGCAACGTGATTTGAAAACGACTTTTGTTTTTTCCACACATGATCCTAAAATTATGAAGGAAGCAGAAATTGTTTTTACACTGGAAGACGGACAGATGACGAACAAAGAAATCATGAATCTGAAAAGTTCTAATTGAGGGAGAAGCAGAGAGATGAAAAATATATTCAAAATAGCGTTTCGGAATTTGTTCCGTTATAAAAGACGGACTTTGCTTACCAGTCTACTCATTGTTTTTGGGATGATTTTGGTCATCGTGTTTTCAGGTATTTCAACCTCTTTCAAAGGTATGATGATCGGTACGATTACAGATTCCATGATGGGACATTTGCAGATTCATAAAAAAGGGTATGTCAGCTCCATCGATAATTTGCCGCTGCATTTAAATCTCACTAGTAAAGAAATTTCAAATCTACGTAAGGTTTTAGATGACAACGAGATGATCAAGGCTTACACTTTTCGTATTAAGCTCGGCGCCATGTTGAGTAATTTTGAGCAAACGACTAACATCCGCTTAACAGCAGTTGACCCGGAAATGGAAAGTCAGACCTGTCCCGCCCTTACAGATCGCATAGAAGGAAATTCTGCGGAAGACGGACAGTTTATGCAAGAGGGTGAATTGATTCTTCCTAAAAATCTGGCAAAGGGCTTAAAATTAAAAAAGGGTGATGACATCGTTCTGGTTGCGACAAATAAGGACGGTTCGGTAAATGCCATCGGGCTGAAGGTAGCCGGAATCGTGGAAGGACTGCTCGGGCCATCGGGAAGAGACGGCTATATTCATATTGATGATGCAAAAACATTGCTGCGAATTACCGGAGATGAGATTAATGAAATAGCCATTCGACTCAATGAATTAGATGACTTAAAAGAGGTGAAAAAACAGTTAGGCGCTGAATTACAGCAATTCATAAACAAACAAGACCAACCGGCGTTTGAATCTCACACATGGGCGGAACTGTCACCATTTGCGACCATCGCTACAATTGTAGACCTGTTAATCATTACCGTTAAAATTGTTTTGATAGCCATTGTTCTCGTCAGTATTCTCAATGTTATGATGATGTCGGTTTATGAACGGGTCAGTGAGATCGGAACCATTTCTGCAATCGGTACTTTGCCTTCCAGAATTCTGGGGTTATTTCTGGCTGAGGGCTTTAGCCTTGGCTTGATTAGCACCATCATCGGCAATATTCTGGGAGTTGCAGTTTTATATGTTATTAATATTTCCAATTTCCATTTTTCTTTTGGGAGAATGAAAGACATCCAGCTTGTAACCTCAGTTTCCTCCTCCGAGTTGCTGACAATCTCCGTCATCGTCCTCTTAATTACTGTCCTTTCGAGTTTTCAGCCGGCTCTCAAGGCATCAAAGATGCAACCGGTCGAAGCGCTGAGACATGTTTGAGTGAATGATAAATAGCGTTTTTACGAAATCAAGGAGTTTTTAAATGATAAGATATAAATGGTTATTCTCAGTATTGAGCCTTGCTCTTTTTTCTTCAGGCTTTTCCCAGAATGCTAATGAGATTTTGAAACAAGCCGACGAGAAACTGCTGCCGGAATCGTTCGAGTCTTACCGCAAACTCATAAACGAAGAGCCTGATGGCAGTAAAAAGGAGTTCATCTTCTACAGCGTGAAAAAAGGTAAGGACAATGTGGCCATGCTCTATTTATCCCCGGCCAGCGATAAGGGCAGGGCAACCCTGCGCAAAGGTGATAATATGTGGTTGTATATTCCGAACGTCGGTCGGCCAATTCGCATCACCAGCTTGCAGTCCGTGGTGGGGGGTGTGTTCAACAATTCCGACATTATGCGTTTGGATTATTCTGTGGAGTATAATGCGACCTTTAATGAGAAAACGGACTCACAATATATCCTTGACTTGAAAGCCAAGACCACCAGCGTGGCGTATGACAAATTAAAAATGTGGGTTGATAAAAAATCACTGCTGGTCGAGAAAGTTGAGTGTTACGCCGCCTCAGGTACTTTGATTAAGACCCTGGAATTTAAGGAAATAAAAGATTTTGGCAATGGCCTGGTTCGCCCGGCAGTAATTGAAACCACCAGTCCGCTTTACAAAGGATTTCGGTCCGTGCTTATTTATTCAAAACTTAAATTGCGCAAGTTTCCCAATGAAGTTTTTACGCTTGATTATATCCCCAGATTGGGGGAGTTGCGTTGATGAGGGTTTGTCTCCCGATTGTTTTTTTTCTGAATATTCTGTTCAGCGGTATAGCCATTTCTCAGGATTACGACTTTGATATTCCGGAAGAAGAGGAAGAGGCGAGCATCGAGTTTAACGGTAATCTCGATGCGAAATGGGGCATTTTAAGAGCCCGGAAGGAATCGCCGCTTTACAGAATGAACTTTTTTAATACCGGTAATGATGATTCTTATCTTTCCCAAAATCGGCTGGATTTTTATTTTAACGGCGAATACCGCCATAAGCAAGTCGGATTCTTGATGAAAACTTTCTATCAATACACCAAAGAAGGTCCTATTGACCCGACCTTTTTTGAATTGTATGGTAGCTTAAATCTAACGCCAAGGCTTTCAGCCGGGGTAGGGAAACGGCGCTATTTTTGGGGAAAGGGCTACGCATTTAATCCGGTTGGCTACGTCAACACAGAAAAGGATCCTGAAAATCCCGATCTTGCCTTGGCAGGTATTGTCTCGGGCTATTTCAATTACAACAAAAGCTACGAGTCTGAGTGGTTACAGAATATGTCTTTTTCCGGTATTGTTATGCCACAGGAAGCGGAATTTAATGATAAGTTTTCGCAGGCAGATCATACAGGAATCGCCTTGAAACTGTACTTTCTGCTACGCAACATTGATATCGATTTTATGATGTTCCAGCGCCAGGATGAACCGCAACGGTACGGCTTCGATTTTTCCACGAATATTCGAACTAACCTGGAAATCCATGGAGAGGTTAGTTACGACAAAGATGACCCCAAAGCATTTGTACAAAATAATGAAATTCTGCAAAAGAAAATCAGCGGCACATCTTATCTTTTTGGATTACGATATCTGACCAACTTGAACACGACCATTATTGCTGAATACTATCGTAACAATCGCGGCTTAAACGAGACTGAATTCACCGATGTACTAAATTTTCTTGGTAATGCGATGGACAGCGGCGATCCGGAAATCGTTTCCCAAACCCGGCTCGATTTCACCAGCCGGTTTCAGACCCGTACCTTCATGCGGGATTATCTTTACATTAAAGTTAGTCAACCCGAACCGTTTAGCTGGCTTTATTCTTCTATTGGCGCCTTCACCATTTACAATCTGAATGACAACAGTTTTACTCTTTCTGCTCAACTGGGTTACAAGCCTTTTACCAATTTTGAGTTTCTGTTGTGGCCAACGCTATTTTGGGGAGATGGCAACTCTGAATATGGCAGTAAACAATTTGAAACAAAGGTCGAGACCTGGCTACGCTTCTTCTTTTAAACAATTCCATACAAATCCAAGCACAACTCTCTGCGCTCCTTTGCTTTCCCTCAAATTCAAATTTTTATAAAAAATCTTGACTTAGAGGTTCGAAATTATTATGTTAGTTAGCGCTAATCAACTTTTAGGATATTGCCGTGAACGAACCTTCGAGCAACCGCAAAGAACAAATCGTTTTTAACGCCCTGCAAATTATTTCAGAAGAGGGGTTTAAGAATTTAACTATGAAAAATATAGGTAACAGAATCGGTATTTCGGATGCAGCACTGTACAGGCATTTTACGAACAAACAAGAGATCGTGCTGGCCATGATCGAAACAGTAGGACGAAACTTAACTGTCAATATCAGTAGCGCTGTTTCCAATATCGAAAACCCGGTGGATAAGCTAAAAGAAATCCTGCATATCCATTTGGGCTATCTTGAACAAAACAAAGGTATCCCGAGGTTAATTTTCTCTGAAGAAGTGCATCAAAATGATCCCGTTTTGCGCAAGGCGGTGTTGAAGATGGTCAACCATTATCTTGACCTCATTCGCGGCATTCTGCTAAGAGCAAAAGATAACGGTCAGGTGAAACCAGATATCAATATTGAAGCCACAGCCATTGCTTTTTTAGGTTTGGTGCAGGCAACCGCATTTATCTGGTCATTGAGTGGGTTTGAGTTTTCCATCAGTGACCGGGCTCCGGCGTTGTGGAGAGCGTTTGCTGAAAGTGTGAATTAATTTTTCTTTTGCTTGTTAGTTTGCGCTAACAAACTTTGCGTCTTTCTTTTGGTTTCTGCATCAAACTCCAAAGAAAGGCAAAGAATAATAAAGGGAAGTAGAACAAGATGAAATTTAAAAAGAATAAAGTAATACAGTTTCTAAGTGCGGTTTTCTTAATCGCATCATTCGCGTCAACTCTCCATGCGAATAACGGCCTGCCGGGTATTGGGATAACCGAAGCGTTAGAGACAGCTTTAAAGAAAAATCCAATTATGAAGTCCGTAAGAGCGCAGCGAGATGCGACCGAGGCCGGAATTGGAGCAGCGAAGAGTGATTTTTTCCCACAGATTCTCGTTTCTTCTGGATACACCCATTTTAAGGAACCTAATATCATCGTTCCAATTCACAAGGTGGGCGTATTCCCCCCTTTGGACAACGAGATTTATGAAGCCATTACCCAGGTTAAGGTTCCCCTGTTCAGCGGTGGACGCACCCTGGCCGGGACTCGTGCGGCCAGAGCATCGGCCACAGAATCTGCCGTGCAAGAAGACTTGACTGAAAAGCGCCTTATCGAAGGCATCGTACAAATCTATATCCAATCCCAGGAATTGCAGGATAAGAAAGGTCTGATTATCGCACGGTTGCAAATACTGCAGCAGCGTTACCGCGAACTTGGTTTGCTGTTAAACGAAGGTAGAGTTTCACCGGCTGATCTGGGACTTGTGACTTCATCCATAGAATTGACCCGTTCTGACAGCCTGGAGATTGAATCAGGGTTTTATCAACTAACCATTCGTCTTGGGCAATTGGTTGGAACGAATAGTCCGATTAAACCCTTGGTTCCAACACAAGATGGCTTAGTAGAAAAAGTATTATTGCCGGATTCACTGACAGCCGTTTCCCAGGTTGCCGGCCCCGAGGTACGCATAGCGCAAGCACAATTGGAACGGACGCAAGCTTTACGGGCTCAGGCCTCAAGAAGTTTTTGGCCTGAAATCAGTGGTTTTGCTTCTTACTTCGCACGCTCCGGCGGCGACTTGGACATGACTGGTGAATGGGCGATCGGCCTCAACATCAGCCTGCCTATCTTTGACGGCGGACGGCGTATCGCAAACGTGAGGGCTGCAAAAGCCTCGGTGAGAGCGGCGGAGCAAGGCCATCAGGCGGTCCTGCAAACCCAAAATGCTGCTTTGCGGATTGCCTTTGAACAATGGCGAATTTTTGACATTCGCCAACAACATCTTGCTCAGGCTGTGGGTTCCAAATCACAGTCGGTAATCGCCCAACGGCAGAGATATGAAGCAGGCCGCATCTCTCTCAGCGAGTTACTGACCCAGGAAACCGAACTACTGCAATTGCAAATAACAGAAAGAGGGGTGGTATATGCCGGACAGCTGGCATTGACGAATTACCATGCCACATCAGGCACTTTAACAGCAAGTCTGGCTGAAACAATCGTAAGGAGTGTACCATGACGCATAAAATATTTTCCTTTAGTATATCGGCGTTTTTAATCATTACAGCCGGTTTTTCTCTTTCCGGTTGCAGCGATAACCGCGCCGACGAGGTAACCGTAACTCCAATAGCTGTGCGTGTCACGCAACCCATGCGCATGGACCTGCAAAGCCGTGTGTCTTACATGGGTACGGTGCGTGCCAATCGCGAAGTCAAGGTCATCGCCCAAGTGCAAGGGACGGTGGTCTCTTTGCCGAAAGCTGAAGGCGTACCTGTTAGCAAAGCCGAGCAAGTTGCGGAGATCGATGTACCGGATATTCGTGCAATCGCCGAGCGGCTGCAAGCGGACCTGGATTACTGGCGGCGTCGATATGAAGCAGATCAAAGATTAGTTGAGGCCGAAGCGCTACCGTCAGAACAGATGGAAGTCAGTTTGCGAGCTTACCGCAGCGCCAAAGCCGCAATGGCCGAAGTCGAAGCTAAGCTTGATAAGGCTAATGAATTTTCATCGATTAATGGCAAGGTGCTCTCTTGGCTGGTTGAGCCCGGACAGCACGTCATGCCCGGTCAACCTATTTTACTACTCGGCAACGATGAACTTGAAATTCATGTGGAGGTGGTAGAAGAAGATTTGAGAAGAGGGATTAGGGTTGGCGTTCCTGTCTATGTGCAGGACTGGCAGGGACATAAATTTCAATCTAAAGTTTCAGAAGCTGCCCCGGTTGCCAGCGGACGTGCCCGCACGTTTACAGTTAAGCTGCCGGTGCCGGCATTGAAAAATAGCGGTGAAGAATTGCGCGTTGGTAGCTCAATGCAGGTGAATTTCATCCTTGAATCCAGCAGCGACGGCATAGCCGTTCCGGTGGCCGCGATTTCCAGTCAGGCCGGCAATTCGAACATCTTTTTGATTCAGGAAAACCGTGCTAAAAAGCAGCCGGTAACCATCGGCATTGAACAAGATGGCTGGGTTGAAGTTGTGTTCCTCTGGAATGGAAAAGACCGCGTGGCCATTTCTAACCTCAGAAGCTTGGAAGAAGGGACGCCGGTCTTTGCTGTTGAGACTAAAGAGGTGACCCCATGACGCTTTCCCGCTTTGCTCTGTTAAACCGGCACACAGTTGGGGCACTCTCCATCGCTGCGGTTATATTCGGAACGCTGGCATATTTCACGCTACCTATTGATCTCTTTCCTGAAACAGCGCCACCGTTAGTCAATATTCTGACCCCTTATCCGGGGGCTGCCGCGCAGGATGTGGCGGATCTCATCTCTGAGCCTATTGAGGATGAAAGTGCTGCGTTGGAAGGCGTCTATAAAGTGAGTTCAACTTCGCAGGATGGTTTGTCATTGGTCTCGGTGGAATTCAATTACGATATGGATGTGGATTTGGCCGTAGTGGACGCTCAGAATGCTATTTCTCGAACTCGCTCTCAGTTGCCACGGGAAATTGGTGAACCGCAGGTTTTAAAATTCTCTACCAGCGACCGACCTGTACTTACTGTTGGGCTGAAAGGAGAAGACCTGGTGGCCGTAAGGCGTCTGGCCGAAGATGTGTTGGCGCCGGAAGTCCAGCGGGTAAACGGTGTGGCCCTGGTAGATGTTTTTGGTGGCCATGAACCGGAGATTTCCGTGCATGTAGACAGGAACCGTCTGGAAGCGCACCGACTCCGTTTAGGGGTGGTATTAGAGGCGATCCGAAACCACAATGTCAGTCTGCCCGCAGGGCAAATTCGCAGCTCCGGACGCCAATATACGTTTCGCGTTGATGAACAGAGTCGCACGCTGCAAGAAATTGCTGAAATCCCAATAACCACACCGGCAGGCAGCAGAATCCTCATTGGCGACGTCGCCGAAATCAGTGAAAGTGGTGGCGAGGATCTCTCACGTTTCCGGGTAAATGGGCAGTCGGCCATAGGCATGCAAATTCTTAAACAAGACGGCGCCAACACCGTGCAGGTAGTTGAGCGGGCTCGAAATAAGTTTAAAGAACTATCAAAACGTTACCCTGAAATTGAAATCACAGAAGCCGAGGAAGGCGCCTCCTTTACCGAACAAGTCGTCGGCAATATGTTGGGAAGCGTCGGTCAGGCTCTGTTGTTAGCATCTGTTGTAATATTTTTGTTTTTGAGCAGTGTCAGTCGGGGGATTGTTGTGGCTATCTCCATGCCTATCTCATTTGTACTTACGTTCGCGGGAATGCAACTATTGGGTATTGAGCTAAACCTGGTGACCTTAACTGCCATCATTTTGGCAGTAGGCATGGTCGTCGATGCTTCGGTTGTCGTTTTGGAAAATATTACACGCCATTACAAGGAAGGTAACTTAACCCCTGCAGAGGCTGCGATGGCCGGAGCTTCCGAGATTCAATTTGCTGTTATCGCAGGAAATGCCACGACCCTTGTGGTTCTGATTCCATTGTTATTTCTTTACGGCTTTGTGGGTAAAATTTTCGGCCCACTGGCAGGCACTTTAATTATCGCCTTCCTTTCCTCTCTGATTGTTGCATTGGGGCTGGTCCCAATTTTAACCACGATGGTTACCCGCCAGGGCGGCAAGCTGGAAGATTGGGCTGTGAAAATTAGTAACCCCTGGAACTGGACAATGAATTATTTACGCAACGGCTATCTGTGGTTATTGCAAAAAGCTTTACAAACGCGCTGGCTGGTGTTTGTTCTGGCCACTGTTCTTTTTGTTGCCGGATTAATTCTCATGCGATTTCAGGGCATGGAGCTGTTGCCAAAACTGGACACC
The DNA here is from genome assembly GCA_029262035.1 of Candidatus Zhuqueibacterota bacterium. Taxonomy (GTDB): domain Bacteria; phylum Zhuqueibacterota; class Zhuqueibacteria; order Oceanimicrobiales; family Oceanimicrobiaceae; genus JAJDAE01. Next base: position 10,730 of record JAJDAE010000061.1, on the reverse strand, counting down.
GGTTCCAGCTTCGTCACGGTTGAAACCCCGTCAGGCTCCTCATTAGACGAAACCGAAAAAGTAATACAAGATGTTGAAACGGTGATTCTGGCTGAACCTGAAGTCAAACTTATTTCGACTCAGATGGGGTTTGAGCCGGGTATGCATTCTTTCGGTGGCGGTGGCGTGCAAGGGCCGACCCAGGGACATCTTGCTTTGACTTTCACACCTAGAACCGCACGGGACGAAACCATCTGGGAGATACAAGATCGCCTTCGTGATAATCTCGCCAAAGTCCCGGGTATTCAGACTCTGGTGGTGCGAGAATCCGGAGGTACGGCCAAAGCAACAACCGCCGCGTCAGTAGAGGTCATCATTAAGGGGCCTGACCCGCTGGTACTGGACAAACTTGTTGAGCAGACACTTCCCCTGGTCCGCTCAGTTGCGGGAGTTACGAATCCTTACCGCAGTTGGCGATTAGACCAGCGCAACACGATACTCTCTATCGATAAAGAACGGGCACGAGAATTAGGACTTTCCCCGGCTGTAGCGGCCCGTGAATTGGTGCAGTCTCTGGATGGCGCCATTGCCGGAATTTATCGCGGTCAATTGGGTGAGGACACACCCATTCGGGTTCGATACGCCAACTCCTTCCGCAAACAGGAAACCGATGCCTTAGCGGTGCGGACAATTTCGATGCAAGATGGCCAGGTTGTGCCGTTAAGCGCCGTAGCTGAAAGCCGTGAAATTCTTGTTCAGGGTTTGGTTACTCGTGAGAATCTCGAATCCACTCTGAAAATACTGGCTTTGCATCAAGGCCGCCCTTTGAGCTTTGTGACGGCGGATGTTAGAAAGGTGCTGGCAAACATAACTGTACCCAGAGGGTATACGATTTCGCTAGCGGGTGAGGATAAAGATCTGGCAGAGTCCAGAGGTGAATTAGTGCGGGCTCTCGCCATTGCGTTTGTGGCTATTTACCTTTTATTAGTTGCCCAGTTCAAGTCATTTCTGCATCCAATCACCGTGCTCATGTCGGTGCCTTTGAGCATGATTGGTGTTGCCACAGCTTTGTGGGTTGCCGGGAAACCTGCATCCATGCCCGTGATGATTGGCTTGATTCTGCTGGTAGGAATTGTGGTCAACAACGCGATTATCTTGATCGATTTCATCCGTCAAAGACGTTCGGAAGGCCAGAAGCGGCGAGAGGCGATTATCGACTCAGTCCGGACACGTTTTCGTCCAATTATGATGACGTCGTTTTCCACCATCGTAGGGATGATCCCGCTTGCATTGGAATGGGCTCTTGGCGCTGAGCGTTTTTCACCGCTGGCGATTGCGGTTATCGGTGGTATGGCCGCTTCGACTTTTTTGACAATGATAGTCATCCCGGTACTATTCGATGCATTTGATGACTTGGGACAAAAATTCACAAAATTAAAAAAAGGAGAGGCGTAAGAAATTGTAACGCCGCAAAACTCAATGATATCTAAAACCAAAAATCGACTTGCAGGAATTACGGGATTTCTGGTAGGCTTACTCTCGGTTATTTCCGGTTCGGCAGTACTCCTTGGACTGAAGCAGCCTGATTACATAATCTTAAATTGGCTTGTAATATACAACGTGGGCATGGGACTGATTTCAATTGCTGTCGGGGTCTGGATATGGTCTGTGCAGATGCTGGCTGCCAAACTGGCGAGTTATATCACAACCGCCCATGTCGTCGTTCTTCTCATCCTGGTCAGCATGTATGTTGGAACGTCCACAGTTGCAGTACAAAGCATTGGTGCAATGACATTCCGTTCCATCATCTGGGTTGGTATAACTTTGACAGTGTGGAAAAATAAGTAGCTTGAGGAAAGAACCACAAAATTCAAAAATGCTATGAGCAGATAAAAGAAGAAAGCCGGAGAAAAACTTGTGAAAATACAGTCTATCTATGTAATAGTTGCTATAATCTTGATTTTTGGGACACTCTTATCGTCGGAAAAATCTACTGTAACCGAACCTTCTACCGGAATGAAATTTCAGGATGAGTTAACTTTCCAATTTGAAGGGACAGAATGTTCACTAGCCCTGACCGGGTTGACAGTGCGGAAAAAGCTTATGTTTAAAGGGTATGCTATTGCCCATTATATGGAGAAAACCGTGACGAGAAGCTATAAAGAGGCTTATCGAACCGCCTTGGCGGATAGTATTGCCAGGCAGATTACCATCGAGTTTTGCCGAAATATCAGCGCTAATAAAATTCAAGGCGGGTTCAGGAATGACTTCAAAAAAAATGGTTCCCCTGAGGAGATCAAACAAATCCAGCCGTTAATCGATCAATTTCTTACGGTCTTTAAAGATGGTATAAAAAAGAATGAGCGGATTGTCATACGCTATTTACCGGGCGGCGGCGTGCTTGTTTTGTCGGACGATGAAAATAATGCAGAAGCCACTGCGAAGCACTTGCATCTATCGTTAAACAAGCATTCAAATGTTATCTTTGTCCGGACGCTCTGGTCAATATGGTTTGGAGAAAAGTCTACAGTTGACCGGGAAAAATTAGTAGAACGCATTATTATAACCGAATAAAGGAATCGGCAAAAAACTCTTTACTAAGTTTCCGCTGAAATAAACCTTCAGGTACTTTGAAATAACAGCAAGATAATGAAAGACGTTAGAGAAAAAATTAAAAAGAATGCCTACATAATTTTGGGCGCCACCGCGATCATTGGGACAATTCTGTTTCTTTGGGCCTATCCCCGCTATTTTTGCGCCGGGTCCATTTCCATTCAAATGTCGAAAGATCAGGCGTTGGTTCGGGCAGAAACGCTGCTCAAGGAGATGGGGTATCCCACGCCGCAAGGGCAACCAACCGTGACCATTCACTGCGACGAAGAAACCGCCGGTCAGTTAAACCAGCTTCTTGGCTCGTCGCTGGCCGGAGATTTGAGGACGGTGGAAACTCCTGTTTTTTTCTGGAAGATTTCCTGGGCGCTGGGGCCACCGGCACCTGGTTTTGAACGTCCATTTCAGACCGGACAATTAATATCAGCAGCACAACCACAGGAGTATTTGCTCGCTCTGGATAACTCCGGAAGTTTGAGGGAGTTCTTTGTTTCCGGACGTGTGTTTCGTGGACAAGGTATGAGGTTTCAGGAATCCGGGGGCGATGATGGCGCCGAACGCTTGGCGCGGGATTTTCTGGGACAGTTCACTGGTTACGTGATTCCGGATTCGGTCAAGCCCGTCATCGAGGGGCATCAGGGACGCCCGGTGGAACGTAGGCAAGTAATCTGGACGCTGCCTGTGGCTAATTCGTCTTTGGAGAAGCGCGTCGTCGTTGACGTGCTTGCCCAACGCGTGGTGGGGTTTAAAGAAACGCTGCTTTTCCCAGAGCAAGAGACCATGCAATTACCGGAATTGCGGCCCGGGTTTCAGTATATCAAGTACTCCGTACCACTGGTTTTGCTCTTTTTGATTTTATGGAATTTATACCGACACATCCGGTACGGTCACGCTGATTTTCACCGTGCTTTCTGGCTCGGATTGTTGATCACCACCGGCCTCATGGTGAGTGAAGTGCTGCATCAACTGCTCTCTGGCAATCCATCCGCATTCGAACCTTTACGGTATTTACTTGCGATTGTCATCGGCCTGAGCATTGCCATGATTTATTTAGCGGCAGAACCTATGGTACGCAGCCGCTGTCTGGAAAAGCTACGTTCTATTGACCTGGTGCTTTCCGGAGTTTTATTTCACCGTCAGGTAGGCCGTTCAATTCTGATTGGTTTTGCGGTCGGTTTAGGATTGCTGGGACTGGTATCGGCCACCCTGCTGCTTGCCGAGTTTTTCTCATTTCCATTGGTCTTGCACATTCACGATTTGTCCAAAATACTCAACGTTAAGCCGCCTTTTCTTGCTTTGCTGCGCGGGTTGTTCTGGCGTGTGCCGATGTTGATTCTGGTTTTCTTTATGTTTGTGCCTGCCTATCTGACCATTCGAAAAGATCGTCCGTGGCGGATTGTTTTTTTGTCAGCGCTCGTTTATGCCGCCGCCTGGTTCCCGCTTTTTGACTTTCATCCGATCTGGTTTCAATTTCTATTCGCTTTTGTGACGGGAATGGTGATCACGCGGTTGTTTCTGACTGAAGGACTGCTTGCCGTAGATGTTGCGGTTGCTGTGGTTTTCATTGCATTGCGTTTGCCGCCACTTTTATCCGCAAGTGTACCGGAGTTTTTGCTGTCGGGTTTGCTTGCACTACTGATTTTGGGATTTCTGTTGTCTTTGGCATTTCTGGCAGTGTGGCGCAAAAGAGATGCAATCGTAAACAAAAAACATTACGTACCAGTCTATTTACGGCGAATTTCTGAAGAAGCCAAACTGAAAAAGGAGATGGAAATTGCCCGGGAAATTCAACATACGCTACAGCCCCGGGAAGTTGCGCCTGTCGACAGTCTCAGGTTTTCTTCGCTTTTTGTCCCATGCCAGGAAGTGGGGGGCGATGCCTTCGACTTTATTCCCCTGGCTAACGGAAGCTATGCCGCAGTCGTCCTGGATGTTTCAGGTCACGGTGTGGCCGCAGCGTTGATCGCTTCACACCTGCAAGCCCAAATACGGGTAATGCTAAGATATGAGCAAGTGCCCGAAGTCTTACTTGCTGAGTTGAATGAATATATGTATTACGAAACGCCAAATTATCTTTTTGCGACTATGTTTCTGTTGATCGGAGATGCCAACGGACACTTTACCTATGCGTCGGCCGGACACAATCCGGCATTTCTTATGCGAAAAGAAAGACAAATAGAACAATTAACAGGAACCGGTATACTTTTAGGCGCCGCACCTGATAAGAAATATGAAAAAGTAATGAAAAGGTTGTACCCTGGCGAGTCGCTGCTTATTTACACCGACGGCATCACCGAAGCGATGAACAGTGAAAATCAGGAGTTTGGTGAGCAGAGGTTGCGTGATTTTTTAAAGGATAATGGCCTTGAGCATGATTTTATAAAACAGTTAGAAGGCGAAGTGCTTCGCTTTAGCGACGACAAACTTTCCGATGATATAACAGCCTTTTTTATCAAGCATCGGTGAGGCACAGATTCCAAGATCTAAAAAGGGCAAGGGTATTAGAAATTATAAATGAAGAAAACTACTCAAGAGGCTCAAAGCTACATAACCAACCCCGAAGTGAGCCCAACAGGCATGAAAATTTACATGAGCAAAAATTTGGTATGCTCGAACCCCAATTAATTAAAGGAGACACAATGAAAACATTTATCTTGATTATTTTTATGGCCATCTTAACAAATGGATGCTCCAAAGATAACGGCGAACCACACAAAGCATCAGAATCGACAGTTGCAGCAGGCCACGATGAACATGGCGCATCAGGGAATGAGAATCGGCCAGATGAATTGAAGCTGCCGGAGAACTTGCTTCAACTTTTACAACAGGAGATGCAGCAAATCGAATCCGGCATGCAGCTTCTGCTGAACTATCTATCCCGGGGCGATGCCAAAAATGCAGCAGATATTTCCATGCAGATTCATAACAGTTTTATTCTGAAGCAATCACTCTCGAAAGAACAGTTGCAACAACTGGTGAGTCTTTTGCCGACCGGATTCATCCACATGGACCGTGCGTTTCACGGGCAGGCCAAGAAATTGTCTGAAGCCGTAGCGCAAAATGATTTTACAACCAGCATCAAAATCTATGGTGACATGGTGCAAGCCTGTGTAAGTTGTCACCAGCAATATGCTCAGGATAAATTCCCTGGTCTGGTTACACAAAGTAAAAAATAAATGCCTCTTTATTTTCTCTGGAAAGGCTATGGTCGCGTTAGTTGGCCATAGCCTTCTTTGGTTGAGGTCTCTAAAAAATCTATTCTTGTCGACCCTTCGCCTCCCGTTATCTTCCAAAAATATATCGTCCAAACCGTCGAAATTTAATCGACTAAATGGTCGAGAATCCCGTTTTGTTTTCATTTTAGGTTTAATAATAATTAAGCTTAAGTTGTTAATTGTATGTAGTTTATATTATTTTTTATTTGATGCAAAATTTTCTGGCATAGCTGTTGCCTTAACCCGACCCGAAAGCGAATTGAAATCGCGAATTAATTACTAACTATCTAAACAAAGGAGTTTAGTTATGAAAAGAATCATGAATCTTACTGTTGCGGCGGCTCTGTTGTTTTCATTGATGCTGCTATTTGCCACCACATCTACAGATGCCTATGCACAACAAAAAGGCAAGAAAGCGGATAAAGGCTTTGTAGATGCAGATGGTGATGGCGTAAATGATAATGCAAAAGACGATGATGGCGATGGAATCCCGAACGGAAAAGACTCTGACTACATCAGACCTGATAATAGCAAAGGTAATGGTTTTGTGGATGAAGATGGCGACGGCATCAATGACAACGCTAAAGATGACGACGGTGATGGAATCCCTAACGGTCAAGATCCCGACTTTGTACCTGCACAAGATGGTAGCGGGCAAAAGATGAACAACGGTAATAAAGGAAATGGTCAAAGCCAAAAAGGTAACAGCAATCGTAGTGGCAGCAAAGGCTTTGTAGATGAAGACGGTGACGGCATCAACGACAATGCCAAAGACGACGACGGTGATGGAATTCCTAACGGTCAGGATGAGGACTACGTTCGCCAGAATCCCATGAATGGAAAAGGCAAGATGGGTTTTATCGACGAGGATGGCGATGGTATCAACGACAACGCAATGGACGATGACGGCGACGGAATCCCAAACGGACGTGACGAAGACTTCGTCAGACCTGAAGATGGTTCAGGCAGAAAAGCAAACTCCGGTAGCAGAGGAAACGGCGGCAGTGGTAGTGGCAACAACGGTAGCGGCAGTGGCTCCGGTGATTGTGACGATAGCGGCCCAAAAGGCAAGAACAATCGTGGTGGCAAAAACTAAAACTTAAGTAATTTTCACCTCCGCAGACCTCCCGTGTAACAGCGGGAGGTTTTTTTTTGCCTAATCAAAACCTGCTTCATTAAAACATATAAATTCAAAGATGGTCCGAAGATTTTGCCCAGTTGGTGAAGGCAAGAAGCTGTGCTTACGGCTTATCATAGAAAGTATTTGCAAGCTGTTTTTACCTTTGAGTCTCAAAATCCTGAATCCGGAACAGTTCAGTTTAGGTTGAATTAATTTCCGTGGGCTATTTTTTTTGTTCACGAAAAATCCAAAAAGCTGGGAAGAAAAATATTAGCCCAAATCGTCGAATACCATAGACCAAATGGTCGCCATTTCTGTCGGAAAGCTAAAAAGTCTCAAGAGTAAAGTTGATGTAAGTGCTTTAATTACAGTGGCAAAGGTTGCTATGCGTGAGCTCTTAAAAAAGTTGGCACACACCTTGCATATTCAGATAATGAAGATTCAATAATAGAGTTGAATAATAATTAACCAAATGAGGTGATTATCATGAAATCAATAAAAAGAATCTTTTTAACCACGATGATAGCAGTTATGATTGTGGGTTTAAACCCCGAAGCCTGGGCTGGTTCGAAAAGCCGGAAAAGTACAACACGAAGCAAGTCAAAGGCTAAAGTGGAATCGACCAGAAAGTACCAAACACCAAAATCCAATGACCGGAGTAAATCTGCCACAGCAAAGTCAGTTGTTCGCAAACAAAGTACCTCGAGCAATAAGATTGTAATACGGCAAAAAGCACCGGCAATTAAAAAACAAATTATTCCTGTCCGGCCCGCAGCAAATTCAATTTGGATTACCGGTCGCTGGATCTGGGATTACCAACTCGTCAAATGGGTATGGGTTAGCGGCTACTGGGACCTCTATCCGGCGGGATCGATTTGGTTGCCAGGTTACTGGACTTACAACGATGGCATCTCAATTTGGATTTCAGGTTATTGGGTTTTATAAATATACACAGGTTGCGGGGAGAAATTTTTCTCCCCGCATAAACCGGAGTTAATAATGAGAACCGATTTAAGAACAACAGATTGTACAAAGCGCGCAAGATTAAATGCAGTTAAAGAGCTGGTTGTAACCCTAAATCATGAAATCAGAAATCCATTAGGAGCGCTATCACTCGCAATCGCCCAAGTCCAAACGGATAACAAAGAATGCGAACCAAGATTGAAAGAATATTTTGAAATTATTGCAGAATCCGGCCGACAAATCGAACATGTACTCAATCGCCTGAATATGGTGACAGAGCCGGTAAGCACGACCTATGTGGATGACATACGTATGCTCGATATAGAGAAAAGCACTATGGCAACTTATGCCTCTAAAAACACCGCAAAAGCAGCCTAAATCTCCTTAATACCCTCCTCGAACAAAGCCATGCGCTTCTAAAAAAGGTGCATGGCTTTGCCGCATTATAACCACGATTACCGGCAAATCTTACCCGTGAAAAATTTGATCATGCAAAAGGCCTTGAACTCTTGTTGCAGGTTTCGCCTAAATGGTCGAAAAAAATCGACCAATTCGTCGAATGTTAGTAATTTCTGGTTTGGGAACTATAAATGGAAAGGTTTGTAATTCCAATAAAATTAATAATTTGAATAGGTGTTCGCATGATTAAGTAATGTTGGCACGCCAGTTGCCTAATCAACTAACGAAAACAAAATGAATTTTAATAACCAACTTTATAAACGAAAGGAATTGAGTCATGAAACGATTAATGAGTTTTATCCTGGTGGTAGCATTGGCATTATTTTTTGGATTTCAGGCGCAAAATATTTTGGCCCAGCAAAAAGGCAAAACCTCTGAAAAAGGATTTGTGGATGCTGATGGTGACGGTATCAACGACAATGCAAAAGATGATGATGGCGATGGAATACCCAACGGAAAAGATTCTGATTACAAAAGCTCCAAAAATTGTAATAAAAAGACCATGGGAAAACAGGGTAAGGGCAAAAATAAAATGAATTGCTGCAAAAACAAAGTAAAAGCCAAAGGATTTGTCGATACAAATGGCGATGGTCTGAATGACAATGCGAAAGACGCTGATGGTGACGGTATTCCGAATGGCCAGGATCCCGATTTCGACGGCCAGAAATCCAGAAAAGGTAAAGCTGGTAAGGGGTTCACGGATAAGGATGGAGACGGAATTAACGATAATGCTTTAGATGCTGACGGCGACGGTATCCCGAACTGCAAAGACGAAGACTACGTGAAAACAGAAGATGGCAGTGGGTCAGAAAATGGCCGCAGAGGCAAAAACTGCAACAGAAGCGGTGGTTGCCAAAAGACAAATCCTGAGGGCGGACGAGGCGGTAGTAATTAACGTCTCACTTAAAGAACTCTCCCGGAAGGAGACTTTCGGGAGGGTTAAATAATTGGAGAGTAGTTATGAAAAAATTGATAAACATGACTTTGGTCTCTTTCATCATGCTGGTTCCGGCACTTTCAAATTTAACGGCATTTGAAAAAGAACAAGACCAGGCGAAAAAGCCAACAATTGGATTTATCGACAAGAACAAAGATGGGATCAATGATAAATTCCGTGATGCAAATGGAGACGGCAAGAATGATGTCGACGGTAAAACCTATGCCCACCAATTTCAATTTATCGATAAAAATAAAGACGGTTACAATGATGTTTGGCTTGACCGTGACGGCGATGGTGTCAATGACCTCGGAGCACAATTAGCTCAAACAAAACAACGGCCAATTGAAAGCAAAATTTTAGATGTAAATAAAGATGGCAAAAATGACATCACCGATGAGAAATTCACTCATGATGATTTTAAGGGACGGAAGTTTGGATTTATTGATGAAAAAACGGGTAAGGTGCAAGGCAGATTTATGGATGAAGACGGTAACGGCATTGATGATCGCATGGATGAAAGTTTCAATAAAAATCGCCGTGCGCAACAAGACGTTTTTGTAGATGAAGATGGAGACGGTATTTGTGATGGAAGGGGGGATTCATTAAGAAGACATGGCAGGGGTGGCTCTCGACAGCGACGAGGTAAACGTTAATATAAGTTAGGGTTTGTAGTCAGAGTTTGCTCTGAAAAGGCACAGACAGGCAGTGCAAGCTCTGACTACGAACTTGATTAAGGGGCTGAATAGTTACAATTTAAAAGTATAATTTTGAGGTGAGATGATGCAAATTAAAACGATTTTCAGTATGCTTATTTTGGGGATTCTATTGACGACTTCCGGGTTTGGTCAGACCACCAAAAGTGTCACCGTGCAAATGGCGTACGACGACAATGCTTTTCACAACTATCAGGCAGTAACAGATTACATCACCCAATTAAATATTTATTTGGCCAAAGATTTCCGTAAAACTGATTGGTCAACACGTTTTTATTATACCGGTAATTTGAATTTCTTCACCGAATACACAGATCGTTTTTCACAATACCACAAATTTGGAATGGCCTCTTCAAAGGCTTTGGGCGAAAGTGGAGCCGTACTCAATTTAGGCGGTAATGTTGCTGTCAACAGGTATAAGGAACTTTATGATTACACAAATTATGTTCAGTCGTCGGGCTATATAAATGCAAAAATCCGGCCTGCACAGTCCGTTGCATTTCAGGTCGGCTACATTGTAAAATATCGTGATTATGAGAATCTGGCGGAATTCACGCATTTTGAACACAGGCTGTACGGCAGGGCGAGTTTCTTTCTTCCGACCAAAACATCCGTTATTCTCTATTCCAGATATGGACTGAAAGATTATAAATCGCAAACCATGACAACGGTAATTACCGACACACTTAACACCAGTTCCGGAATGGGGAGAGGTCCGGGCAGCAGCACGA
>JAJDAE010000007.1 GCA_029262035.1 Candidatus Zhuqueibacterota bacterium | reverse complement strand
ACGCCCGTGTTCAAGCAAACTCAACCGCACTGATCATCGACAACCTGGCAAATAATGTGTCCGATCAGAATGTGCATTTCCTGATTGCGGGCGGTAATATCAGATGGGACGACAATATTCAAATCACACTTCCCGGCAAATTTGCCGCCGCCTTTTCCGCTCAATCCCAGCGTTTGGCAGCCCTTTTCTTTGGCCATCTCAAATGCACTAATAACATTCGCACTGTTGCCGGTGGAAGAAATCCCGATGAGCAAATCACCCTTTTGCGCCAACGCCTCCACCTGCCGATCAAACACGCGGTCATAAGCATAATCATTGCCGATGGCTGTCAACGCTGAAGTGTCTGTCGTGAGTGCGATGGCAGGTAAACCTCTCCGCTCCCGTTTGTAACGACCGGTAAACTCAGCCGCGAGATGCTGTGAATCAGCAGCGCTGCCGCCATTGCCGCAGAACATAATCTTGTTGCCGGCCAGGATTGTCGTAACCGCCATTTCACAAGCCTGAAGAATCTGCGGCTGAATCTGTTCGATGACCTGTTCTATGGTTTGCTGGTGTGATTCAAGTTCATATTTAATAACGTCTTTCATTTTCATTACCTCAATCTCTTGTCAGAATAATATTTTGGCCAATTTATCGGACTGAGAAAAATCCGGAATAACGATATGCGCACCGGCCTTGATCAGGCGGACTCGCTTTTCTTCATTCAACCCGTGGCGCCGGATTTCATCGCTGGCAATTCCAATGGATGTACCGCCGACCTTTCGACATTCACGCAGCTCAACCGGCCCGTCTCCCAGAGTAATTAATTCGGAGCCATGCAAATTATTGTCCCTAATAATATTGTTCAAAACGATTTTTTTTGAATACTTACTTATATCCCCAATTGCCCCGAAAATGCCGCCACTAAAAAGATCGGCATAGCCCATGGCCTTGGCTTCGTTAATGACATCTTCCCGGTCCGTGCCGCTGGCCAAATATAGAGTAACATTTTTGTCTCGCAGAAATTGTAAAAACTCGACCGCCCCTTTGATGATGAAATCGTTAACATCCAATTCACCGTTCTCGAGTTTTGTGATACGTTGATTAACCATTTCCATGAGCGCGTCATTGTAAATTTCTTTATAGCCGAATTTATCTAGGACTTTGTCTGCCGGCACCAGGCCAAATTCCCGGACAATTTCAATCAACCCTTCCATTTGCACAACGGTTTGAATGCCGGTTGACTGGTCGATAAAATGCCGCACCCGATGAACAACTTTGTGATAAAGCGTCTCATCCGCGGACTCGTAGTGCTCACCCAGAACAGCTTGAATCATGACGGGTTCCATGACCTGCTCCCAGCCTTCTCTCAATGCGCTAATGGTACCATCATGATCAAAAACCGCGTGCTTTATTTCACCGCAGCTAATTTCTGCAAGCGGGTAACACAACTCTATTTCACTCTTCTCAAAATGAGCTGCATGACGCAAATCTTCCGCCAACTCCGGCTGGAAAATATAATCGGGATCGACAGCAATCTCAACAATTTCTTCAGGGCTGGCGACACCTGTTTGAAATATTTTTTGTACCGTCACGCCGGCAGCAAAATTAGAAACTTCCATTGTTTCACTTGTAGTAGCATCAGCGGCAAGCATACAAGCCAGCGTGCTGACAATGGTATCACCCGCGCCAACAGAATCGATCTTTTTTAGAATTTGTAACCCATGCACTTCATGCAAACCATCTTTATCACAGGCAATTAATCCATGACTTCCCCGGGTTACAAAAACCGGTTTTTCATTCATCTTGAAAATTTGTGCAGCAAACGCTTTCACTTTTTCAAGGGAGAAAACATCGTCCGGGGTGGCATCAACGCCACACACGCGTGCCGCTTCACTCTCATTCACTTTGAGAAAAACATTTTTGAATCTCGCTGAAAAATTCCTCGAATCCACAAGGAAAATCGTGTCCGGAAAATCAGCAATGATTTTGTTGAGTTCATCAATAAATGAATCGGATAGACTGCCAGGCACCTGCTGGTTGATGATGAAAACATCCATGCTCCCGGCTGTACTTTGGATGCATTTTAGTATTTTCCGGTCGGTACTTTCAGAATGCTTATTGTAAACCCCGAAGTCAATGCGCGGTTGTTCAACACCTTCAAGAATCCTCTTACAAAAAACCATCGTAGAAAAATCATCCTCCTGAACCAACAGGCCGGAAGTATCAATATCGAGCGCTTGCAATTGCCCAATCATTTCTCTGCCAAAAATGTCATCGCCGTAAACGCCAATCGTGTGTAGTTTTTTTGGCTTCAGCGCTGCCAGGTTCGCGACGACATTTGCGGCGCCCCCCAGAGTATAATTCTGTGTCGCCACGACATCTGCCTTTAATCCCGTTTCAACGGAAATCTCCGACTTACGTGAATCCATGCCCCAATAGGCATCCAGGCAAAAATCACCGTAAACTGCGATTTTAACCTCAGATATTTTTCTCAAAAGTTGTTTTAGTTGTTCTTGATTCACTATTTTGTTATCCCATTCAAGTTATTGTTGTTTCAGAAAGGATTATTCCTTCTCATTCAATTCATGACAAATAGCCAGAAGAAAATCGCGGTTGTCCGCAGAAAGATACTGCATCACACCGCCCATGCGGCTAAACGTTTTCAGATAACGCAAATAATATCCCGGATCGCTTTGTGGCGGCTCACCGTTTTTTTGCCAGTCCCAGGTACTTTTTGCCAGATCAACAATGAGCATAAAATGATTGTCAATATGCTTACCTTGCTGAATGTGCAAATTTTGTGACATGGAAAGGGACTTTTCAAATATCATCGGAGACATAACCGCTGAACCCACAGACATGTACACGCCCTGATCCAGACGATTCACAGCATGGGCGAAAGTCAGAAAATCCCGCTGCGCCGTACGACCGATGGCTGCGCCGTGGTTGAGCGGATGCGTATAAATAATATCGTGACCGATCATCGGGTGGCCGGTAAACGGAATGCCCAGACGAAATGCGGCAGCCTGAACGCAGTATTTTTTTGTAGGAAATGGAATGGCCATCCAGCCCGGCTGAATATCAAACTGCTGTATAATGTTGAGAAGATCCAGTGCGGCTGCGGCACGATCAAGCTCACTGTCGGCAAACTCAGCAGCAATTTTCTTCAGGCGAGCTTTTTCCGGAATTTCAACACCTTCATTCTGAATCATGCTGCCTACTGATTCGCCGTAACCTTTGCCCTCAAATGCGCCAACGATGATGGCAAGATTTAAATAGTAACCCGTTTCCTGCCAAATACCGAACTGACCTATTTCCACATTTTCACGGACGTCTTCGCTGCTTTCGCCCTGAAAAGCAAATTCCCAATCGTGAATAATGCCGGCGCCGTTTGTGGCGAGGTGTGTGAGCCAGCCCTGTTCCATGAGCTTAATAATAACCGGTCCCAAACCGTTTTTTATACTATGCGCACCAAAAGTCAGCATCACCGGCGCAGCCTTTTTGCGCGCTGCTTTTATGCGATTAACCGTGCTCTGCACTGTTGTTATGAAATGCTCGGTCGTATTTTCCGGCTGCTGCGAAACCGGCACAAAATCGCGTTCAATATTCACTTTGTTGGGCCGCTCTGAAAGCGGCTTTACGTGCAGTTTCGTGCGATCAAGTTGACTATAAGGCATGGGGTACTCCTCTTCTCAAGAAGAAAGTTTAGAAGTTTATTTTTTATGTAGTTAACCCATTATTATTTCAATTCTCAATCGGTGTGCCGTCTTGCGTCCAGACGGTCAAGTTGGTTAAATCTTTTTTATCTTTTCTCTTGAAGATAAGCGCTGCTGCTACAAAAGCAGAGCCAAACAGAACAATATGGCCGATGATGCCGGTATAATATAAATCAAACGGAAAAGAAAGAGAATCCGGCAACACGCCCTGCTTCGCCAGTACTGTCCAAACAGAGAAAACAAATGTAAGTCCAATGCCAAACCATACAGATTTTGAATTAGCTCGAGTCGTAACAAAACCCAGTAAATACATACCAAACACACCGCCCATAACGACGGAACTAAGAATTGTTGCAGCATCCTGAATTGTTTTGGTATCTGCATAAATGAGTACTATTGCGCCTATAACCATTAAAACAGAAGCTACAGTTGCAACGATCCAGGCAACATGTAAATAGTGTTTATCTTCTCTGTCTTTAACATAATGGCGGCGATAAATATCGTTCACTGTAACGGTTGAAATTGCATTTATGCTTGAATCCAGAGAGGACATGGCGGCGGCAAGCGCAGCGGCAATAACAATACCGGCAACACCCGGCGGCATAAAATTAATAATAAAGAACGGCATAATCTGCTCTGCCTTTCTCACCCCTTCCAACATTTCAATTGCTTCCGGAGTAGGACTTACCTGGAAATAGGCATAGAGCGCAGTCCCTAAAAACATATAGAATGCCCAAATCGGAACATTGAGCAATCCAATTGTCAATAAACCTTTACGAGCTTCTTTCATATTTTTGGCGGCGGCATATCTTTGAACCACATTTTGGTTTGTTCCATATTCTTGCAGCCACACCGTTAGGCCTAAAAAGAGCATCATTAGACCCGTTTTTTCTGAAAGGGAAAATCCCCAGGAAACAGGATTTAGCCGGCCGTTTGTTAATTCGGCAATCGCAAATTTATTATCAGCATTGGCAATTTCAAAAATCTGCATAAATCCACCCGGCAAAGCAACGACGATAATCGCCAGCACGACCATACCGCCAAGAACAAGCAATATCGTCTGCATAACATCAGTCCAGATAACAGCATCAATTCCACCAATAATTGTGTAAATGGATACAAATATACCAGCAAGAAATACGCTCATTAATGGACTTATTCCGGTAATTTCGTGCATAAGCAGAGAAACCAAGAATAAAACCAGCGCTAATCTTACAAGCTGTCCGATTATGAATGTAACTGCTCCGTAAACCCTGACTGATGGGCTGAAACGACTTTCCAAATATTCGTAAGCAGAAATTATTTTGGTCCGTCTGTAAAATGGTAGAAACAGATAAGCCGCAATGAATACACCAATGGGCAATGTCAGATTAGGAATAAACCTGAGCCAGGCTGTTTTATATGCATCTGCGGGAAACGCAAGAAATGTTACGGAACTAATAGATGTTCCGATCATACTCAGCCCAATAACCCAGCCTGAGTAGGAACGCCCGCCAACAAAATATTCTTCCGTATCCGTATTTTTCCGGGAAAAGTAGATTCCCATTCCGACAAGTGAGAGCATGTAAATTATTAAAGCTGAAATATCTATCCAGTGAAGTTTCATTTCAAGATCCTTGTTTTAAATTCCATTATGATATTACTTCTCAAGTTTTGCACTTTTTCTAAAAAAAACCTTCATCAAAATTGCCGCTCGATAAGTAATAAAGAGCAGGCAGTCCTATATTTTCGACTTCGGCTTTGAGGCTGTTTTTAACCGTTGCATCAGCGATACGTTCTCCTGAGAAACCTTCTATTAAGCCAAGGATATAAAGCCCGGAACTTACATTGATGCCAACGGCACAGAAGTTATTCTTGAGGAAAGCGAAAGACTGACACTTTTTTCAAATCCAAATTTAATGACAGGCTCTTCATCGACTATGTTCTAATGAATCACTTGTCATCGTTAAATTTACTTTCCAAAGAAGAACTTTTAGCTATAAGATACTTCAATCCAATGAAAATTTTAAATCTGAGAAATAGCGATATAAGAAAAGCTGAACGTTATGTTGTTTATAATGATTCGGAAAATCAGCTCAATGTTCGTGATTATTACTTTTAAAAGGATTTATCCGGATTCATGAGTTTATGTTTCTATTTAAAAACACAGCTAAGCGCTTCTTAAAACATTATCAAACTCAACTTGTAAGCGTTTACCGCTGAATTCGTGCCGAACCACCCTCAGCAAATGCCTTTACTTGCTCCACTGTTGCCATGGTTGTATCGCCCGGGAAAGTGGTGAGTAGTGCGCCATGCGCCCAGCCAATCTTTATGGCTTCCTCTGGTGTTGCGCCTGATATTATACCATAAATAAATCCAGAAGCAAAACCATCGCCACCGCCAACGCGATCGTAGACAGTAAGTTCTGCGGTGGGCGCAGAAAATGTTTCACCATTTATCCAGGCAACAGCACTCCAGCTATGGCTGTTGGTATTATGCACTTCGCGCAAAGTTGTCGCCACGACTTTAATATGAGGATGTTTTTCTAAGACATTGTCTATCATACCCAAGAAGACAGTTGTATCTAATTTCGATTTAGACTCAACTTCAGGGCCTGCAATGCCCAACCCTTTTTGCAAGTCTTCTTCGTTGCCAACCAAAATATCCACGTGCTTAACAATTTCACTCAAGACTTCCTGGGCACGCCCTAAACCTCCGGTTATTTTCCAGAGCTTTTCTCTGTAATTTAAATCAAAAGAAGTTATGGCGCCCGCAGCTTTGGCTGCTTTCATACCTTCAATAATTACTTCCGCAGTGGTTTCAGAAAGTGCTGCAAAAATACCGCCGCTATGAAACCATTTTACGCCATTGGTAAATATTGTAGCCCAGTCAAAATCGCCTGCTTTTAAAAGGCCAGCCGCCTCATTGCTACGGTTATAAAAAACAACAGGGGCTCTAACGCCATGTCCGCGATCGCTGTAAACAGTGGCAATATTAGGTCCGGTAACGCCGTTATGCTCAAACATTTTGTAGAACGGCTTTACTCCCATGGCCCGAACTCTTTCCTTAACCAATTCACCGAGCGGATTGTCAATCATTGCTGTTGCGACACCGGTATTTAAATTAAAACAGTTGGCAAGATTCGCAGCCGTATTAAATTCTCCGCCGCTTACGTGAATTTTACATTCTGTGGCTTTCTTGAAAGGAACAACGCCTGGGTCGATTCGGTGTACTAACGCGCCCACCGAAACAAAATCAAGTGCGCAATCCTGGCGGATGTCAAATCCATAACTCATTGTTTGATTCTCCTAAATGTGTATCCAAAATTATCGTTATACATTATAAGTTGAAGAAGCCGTATCACCGCCGCGACCAGTCCAGTTTGTATGAAAGAATTCACCACGCGATTTATCGACGCGTTCATAAGTATGGGCTCCAAAATAATCACGTTGTGCTTGCAAAAGATTTGCCGGTAATCTCTCGCTGCGGTAGCTGTCATAATAGGACAAGCTGCTACTAAACGCCGGCACCGGAATGCCAGCCTGAACAGCTAGGGCAATCACTTTCCGCCAGGCAGTTTGATGGGTCGTGATAATTTTTTTGAAGTAATCGCTCAGTAATAAATTTGGTAAGTCCGGATTTTTATCGAATGCCGCTTTGATTTCTTCAAGAAATTGGGCACGAATAATACAGCCACCACGCCACATTAAGGCAATATCTCCGAAATTCAAATTCCAATTATTCTCATCAGCTGCAGCACGCATCAATTGAAACCCTTGGGCGTAAGAACATATTTTTGAAGCAAATAATGCCTGACGTATCATTTCAAGAAGCTCTTCTTTATTGCCATGGATTTTACTATCCAGCTTGTTAGCTAATTGTTTTGAAGCCTCCACTCGCTCCTCTTTCATGGCACTAATTGCCCGCGCAAAAACAGCTTCTGCAATAGTCATAGCCGGAATTCCCAGGTCAAGCGCAGCTGTGCTGGTCCATTTCCCTGTACCTTTTTGGCCTGCTGTGTCTAAAATTAATTCAACCACTGGTTTGTTGGTTTCTTCATCTTTTTTACCCATTATATCGCGCGTAATTTCAATCAGGTAGCTATCTAACTCACCTTTGTTCCATTCTGCAAAGACATCATGCATTTCATCAGCACTCATCCCAAGTCCTTTGGACATCAAGGCATACGCCTCACAAATCATTTGCATATCGCCGTATTCAATGCCGTTGTGTACCATTTTCACAAAATGACCGGCGCCATCTTTGCCGACCCATTCACAACATGCGGCGCCATCTGCAACTTTTGCGGCGATTGCTTGAAAAATTGACTTAACGTGCGGCCATGCATCCGGAGAACCGCCAGGCATAATTGAGGGTCCTTTTAATGCACCCTCTTCCCCACCCGATACGCCGGTGCCTATAAATAGCATCCCTTTACTTTCAAGATATTTTGTCCGGCGAATTGTATCAGGGAAGTGGCTGTTGCCACCATCAATAATAATGTCTCCTGGTTCCAAATGTGGGAGAATCAGTTCAATAAATTCATCAACAGGCGCACCCGCTTTCACCATTAACATGATTTTCCTTGGCCTCTCAAGGCTTGCAACTAATTCTTCGATGCTGTGGCAGCCTTTAATGTTTTTCCCTTTAGCTCTTCCTTCTATAAAATTATCAACCTTGGCTGTTGTACGATTATAAACGGCAACTGAAAAACCGTGGCTTTCCATATTCAGAATTAGATTTTCTCCCATCACTGCAAGTCCGATTAAGCCGATATTTTGTGTTTGCATTTTTATTTACTCCTTTTGTTATTTTTTGTAGTCAGTGGTCAATTTAAGTTATATCCCTTTTTGACCAGTTCATAAGTAAGCGCTCTGCTCATCTTATGAGCGGCCTCGATATCAATAATGTGCCTGGCGACAAGGCCTGCCAGGAAATTACAATCCACCCTTCTCGCAACATCATGTCTCGCCGGTATAGATGGAAACGCTCGCGTATCATCGTTAAAACCTACCGTGTTATAGATGCCCGCAGTTTCAGTAGTTTGTTCCCGGAAGCGCTTCATCCCCTCAATACTGTCGTGAAACCACCATGGCGGACCAAGTTTTAGCGCCGGGTAATGGCCGGCTAAAGGCGCAAGTTCCCGAGAATAAGTCGTTTCATCCAGAGTAAAAATGATAATTGTAAGGTCAGCATTGTTGCCGTATTTATTCAACAACTCATAAAGGTTGTTGGTAAATTCAACCTGAACAGGAATATCACAACCTTTATCAAGACCAAATTTTTCGAAGATAACGCTATTATGATTGCGCATAGACCCTGGATGAATTTGCATAACCAAACCATCTTCCAGACTCATTTTAGCCATTTCCATTAACATGTGTGCGGTAAAGAGTTCAGCATCTCCCGCATTTGTGTTTCCCTTCAGCGCTCGTTCGAAAATCGTGTCTGCCTCAATTTTCGTCAACTCATGTGTGTGGGGGCTTAAAACTCCTTGGTCAGTAGCCACCGCGCCCATTTCTTTGAAATAACTTCTTTGTTTTTCTAAAGCGTGGATAAAATTCTTGTAGGAGTTAATATCAATATCGGTCACGTCTGATAGATTTTTGATATTGTGATGCCAGTCAACCCGACTTAAATCTGTGACACCATCGGGTCTGAATGTTGGAATTACATTGCCAGTCCAGTCTGAATTTTTAATCGTTCTATGGTGCTTAAGATCGGATTCTGCCGGATCTGTTGTAGACAACAATTCAATATTAAAACGATCGTAAAGCGCCTGTGGTAGATATTCCGGTGTTTGTAACTTTGCATTGACTTGGTCATAAATATCCAAAGCTGTATTTAGATCGAGCGTTTCATCAATGTCAAATACTGTTGAAAGTACATGGTTCAGCCAGATACCAGTCGGTGTTCCGTCAAACAGATAAAAATTATCAGCGAATAGCTGCCATATTTTTTTATGATCATGCTCAACAGGTGAACCATCCCGGGTTGGTACACCAAGTGCTTCTAGCGGAATTCTCTGAGAATAGAGCATTCTGAACACATAATGATCGGGAATAATAAGCAGTTCAGTTGGATCAGGAAAAGGTGAATTTTGACTAAACCAAGCAAGATCAGTGTGTCCGTGCGGTGAAACAATTGGGAGGTTCTTGATGCCCTCGTACAGTTCCCGGGCAATACTTCGAACCGACGGTTCTGAATCAAAGAATCGATTTTCGTATAGAGTTAGCTTGGACAATTTAGTTACTTCCTCAACTTTATTCTAGTTGTTATTTTGTTTCTTGAGCCGGTATAAAGTCTCACCGCCTTTGGGCACAAAAAGATACCCTTCATCTTCATGATTCTGCCATTCTTCCGGATTTATTGAATTTGGGTCACGGTAACCCAGGTTAATTTTCTTGCAAATTTCCTCGGGAATTTGCGTGGCAAGAACCACGTTAATGCGAGGCTTCTCAATTCCGTTTTCAAACTTGCCGGCACCCTTCACATGGGTTGAATGCGCTAAAATTCCACCAGGAATATGAGCGAATTTTTCCATCTGTTGGGTAAAATAATCACGTACATGATAACCAATCTCTTTTATCTTATCACCGTGCGTTACAGAAACTTCTTTGATGTGCGGTGCATAAATTATCAACTCGCCACCGTCAGCAACCACAGGTTCGAGTTTGTAAGCACACTTGGCGCCGGTCCACAAATCATCGTACATTTTGGGGGAACAGGATAGAATTTTATCAAACTTTTTTTCTTTAAAAATTATATGCAACTGCTCCGAAAGCTTAGAAGCTGCCGCCCATGCGTCTTCGGGCGTGCCGATGTACAAACCTGCTAAATCGTTGCCTTTTACCACCAGGCTCATACATAAACGCTGCATCGGCAAAAATGAAGCAGCAATATCCACAACTTTTCTGACCGGCGTGTATGCCGTACCGATAATTTTGGGACTGGTGATAAGCGCCCCAAGCCAGTGAAACATATCGATAATCTCCTCCCCCGCAATGCCGGGGAAAAGATATTTATTGCCTCCGGAAAAACCGACCACTTCATGCGGAAATGTGGGCCCGATTATTAACAACACATCGTAATCAAAAACAATCTTGTTAATCTTAACATCTACCACTTCAGACATGAGGCCGTCTGAGAGCTCTTCAACTTCTGTTTTGCTAATTTGCCCAATGCTTCTCAATTGACCGGGATTATCCCAAAGGTGATTGAAAAAGCGCACACGATTGTATTTTGACGCTCTTTCGTGAGCGGTAATGCCGACACGCTCGTTGATTGCATCATCGCTCATTGGTGGATATGTACCCAATGCCACGATGAAGTCTAACTGGTCCACCTTATCGATTATCAAATCATGAACAACTCTGAACATTATATCGATTGGGGCCGTGCGTGTATGATCAGGTATTATTGCAAGTACACGTTTGCCTGCCAAAGATTCATTTTCGAAAGCTTCGGCGCATAAATTATGAACTTCGTGTTCAGTTAGAAGTTTTTCCTTGGAGCCTGTACCAATCATATTTCACCAGCCAGTTAATTTTAAATCGTCATTGCGGTGAATCCGCCGTCTACGCGGATGATTGCGCCGGTGACAAATGAAGATGCCTTTTCAGACGCAAGCCAAATTGTGGCGCCGACCAATTCACCTGCCTCTCCAAATCTCGCCATTGGCGTGTGACGAAAGATGTCTTCCGTACGTTCCTTGGTTAGAATTTTTCGATTCTGTTCAGCCGGAAAAAATCCCGGTGCAATTGCATTGACCCTGATATTATGTTTTGCCATATCCTTTGCAAGGAATTGCGTTAAGTTGTTTCCGCCCGCTTTTGAAATCCCATATGTGAAAACTTTTGATAGTGGTGGCCCAGATGATGCAGACGAAATGTTAATTATGCTGCCACCTCTACCTTGCTTAATCATCTGTGCAGCAAAAACCTGGCAGGCCAAAAAGATGCCTTTTAAATTGACATCCAGAATGTTCTGCCACTCTTCCTCTGTAATGTCAAAAAATGGGGTTGGTGAGTTGACACCTGGCGCATTGACTAAGATATCAACCTGGCCCCAGGCGGCAAGAGTCTCATCTTTTGCAGCTACAAGTGAGTTTTTCTTGCTGGTGTCGCATTGAACAGGAACGGCCTCAGCGCCTAACTGCTTTATTGCCTCAACCTGCCGGTCAATTTTTTCTTTGGTCCGGCCAACAACAGCTACCTTAGCCCCGGATTTCGCAAGACCTTCTGCCATTGCCCCCCCGAGTACACCACTGCCGCCAATGACAACCGCGACTTTCCCTTCAAGTGAAAATAAATTTTCTATATAAGTCATAATTAATTAAACTCTCATTTCTTTGAATGCTTTACACCGATGGAACAAGAGGTTCGAGGTGACGGGCAAAGTGTTTAATAATATTTTTAAAATGCGCCTCTTCGTTTTGCTCCAGGCAATTCAAGATGCGATTTCTAAACACATAGTTACCATTTTCTTTGATAGTCAAAACGATACCAAATGTAACATGAAGAACCTGACGAGCAGAATTGTCATCAAAGAGTTCGAGTAGCTGTGAATTACTTAAATCCTTTGAGTCGGGAACTTCTTCGAGTTTCGCAGAAATGTGATATGTTTTCCTCTCGTTTTCAAAGTGTATTTTTGAAAACGTTAAAATTTCCTTAAACAATTCAGGCTCAACATCGGCGATGGTTCTGAGTGCTTCAAGGTAACTTGTACCGCTGTTTTTACATGGACATTTCCCTGCTTTAAATCGCCAACAGTTTTATAAACATCAAATTTATCACTACCGGAATGTATACTGATTTTGTATGAACCTAATTTTTCTGAAATCTTAAGATGCTTAACATACTCCTCCTTAAATTGTTTTAAATCCCCTTTGTAATCAATACCCTTTTCAAAGTCACCAATAAAACGAGGTGCCAGACTCATAATTTCTACATTGAGACGTTTCAGTTCATTAGCGATTAAAAAATGCTCAAACGGACTGGTCACGGAATCCGTTTCGTCAACAGAGATTTCAAATTCAGAGGGATGTGCCGGATATGATTTTTTCAGATAACGATAGAGTTTTGCAGTGTGAGCCAGTACGCCACCGTATTTTGTTAGCCCACGCAGAATCTGTAGCCTGCTTGGTTCAATCTTAAAATCCCCACTAATTTTAAAAATGGTATTGTCATACCGGGCAATAAAATTTTCAAAAGTATCTTCAAGCTCTCCCCAAGGCAAGCTTCGACATTTTTCAATCAATGTGTCTTCTGGCAGTATATCGGCTTCATTTTCGACAAAGGCGCTCGGATCAATGGTAAAAAAAGTATACCCGGCCTTTACCATTCTGTCTACATCCTGCTCAGTCTTCAGATGGTCAGCATCGGCTCCAAAGCCATCGTGATAGCCTTCCTGAAAAACCGCCCAGGAAGCAACATCCATTACTTCTTCAGCTTCACGTTGTGTACGCTCTAGCTCTCTGATGGATTGCTGTGCAAAAATCGGCTTTATTTTGTACTTCTTGGCAACGCGTACATGCGCTACGTTGGACAACCCAAGCCGATCTCCAAATCCAAAAGAATCTGGCAATCCAACTAAGCTGGGTTTCGTAAAGGGAAAATACTCACGTAACTGAGTCGCGTTATAATGATCTAAGTTGCACCGCTGAACAGCAAATGAACCGACAAAAGAGCCTTGAAAGCCCAGGTCTTTGATTGAGTCTCTGGAGTCGGACGTAACGAATAAGGCCTTGCCTGAATCATCACGTGCAATAAATAAGGTGCAATTTCTTGTTTTGTTCAGAGAATCCCAATAAACCTTAATTTCCTTAGAATCGCCTAAGTTTAAAGCAACAAGATTGTTGTTTCCATCGGGCTTGGTACCGGCGATATTGTCCAATATATTTTTCATATTTCTATTCACTTTCTAAAAGCCAAAAAATTCAGGTAAAATTAAACTTAAAACCGGCAAATATGTAACAACTAACAGGACGACCACCATTGCCAGAAAAAACAGCAAAATATGTGGAAGAATCCTGGTAATGGTTGTATTTGCAACACCGCACCCGACAAACAGACAAGTACCAACGGGCGGTGTACAAATTCCAATACACAAATTCATAATCATAATAATACCAAAGTGGATGGGATCAATACCTAATTGCTGAACAACCGGTAGAAATATCGGCGTAAAGATTAAAATAGCCGGCGTCATATCCATAAAAGTTCCCACGATGAGAAGCAGCACATTTATGATGAGCAAAATCACAATTGGGTTACTGGAAATGCCAAGCAGCCCCGCGCTTATATCCTGTGGGATATTTTCAAAAGCAAGCGCCCAGGACATGGCCATTGAAGTCCCGATTAATAACATGACCACTGCGGTTGTAATGCCGCACTCGAGTAAAATTTGAGGGATGTCTTTTATTTTTACTTCTCGATATACGAAAACGGAAAGGATAAAAGCGTACAATACGGCAATTGCGGATGCTTCGGTTGCGGTAAAGAAACCTCCTAAAATACCTCCCAGTACCAATACAACAAGAAACATCGGCGGCAACGCAACCAGGAATTTAACGCTGCTCTCCTTTGCGGTGAACTTAACACCTTTGCCATAATTTCTTCGGATTGAGGTGAACCCGCTGACAACCATCAAACCGAGTCCAACCAATATACCCGGAATAAACCCAGCGAGAAAAATAGCCGCGACAGATACAATACCACCGGTAGCGAGCGAGTATACGATCATGACGTTGCTAGGTGGAATCAATAACCCGGTTGTCGCTGCGGTAATGGTTATTGACGCATTGAAATCATTATCATAGCCTTCCTTGTTCATGATGGGAATCATGAAGCCGCCGACGCTGGAAACTGCGGCAACTGAAGAGCCTGAAAGAGCGCCAAACAGCATACAAGTCAAAATATTGACGTAAGACAAGCCACCACGAAATCGCCCAACCAGAACATTTGCAAAATCTATCAGGCGCCTGGCTATACCGCCACGTCCCATCAATTGGCCGGCCAAAATAAAAAATGGAATTGCTAAAAGGGCAAAACTATCAATGCCGGTGGCAATGGTATGGGCAACGGTCTTGAAGGCTGGAATATCACCAATGGCAAAAATAGTAAGTACGGTAGAAATCCCGATGGAGAATGCAATGGGCACATTCATCATCAAAAGAACAACAAAACTTGCAACGAGTACTATTATAGGTAGATCCATAACATTAAGACTTTTTATAATTTTTGATTTTTAGCAGTGATTCCAGTAAAAATTCAAAGCTGTAAATTAAGATAAAGAAACCGGCTATCGGCACGACCAAATAAACATAGCCTAGTTTTACACCAATGGCAGGTGCGGTCTGACCTAATTCAAATGTTTCTGAGACCAACTGGTATCCACCCAGAAGCAATACGGTGGCCGAAAAGGCAGACACAAGTAAAAAGACAACTGCCTCGGAGCAGGCTTTCTGAATTTGAGTCAACTTCCCGACAAAATAATCAATGCCAAGATGGGCGCCACGATTCAAGGCAACTGCTGAACCCAGCAAACCCACCCAAATCAATAAGAATGTCGCCAATTCTTCAGTCCAACTGCTGGGGGCTTTGATGATAAACCTGGTGGCAACCTGCCAGAGAACATCCAGCACCAGAATTCCCATGGAGAGGGCTGTAATGAATTCCAAAAAGGCATCTAGAACTTTCTTTACTTTTTTATACATTTGCCTACTCAGCTACTTGAATTTCTTTTGCTAAATCACCGATGACTGTACCGTCAAACTCCCGCCACAACTTAGCGCCTTGCTCACGAAATGGTGCTTTATCCGGATGGTATACTTTCAAGCCAGCAGCTTCCATTTTTTGCATACTTTCCGCTACAAACTCCTGCCAAAGTTCTCTTTGGTAAGAAACCGATTCTTCTGCTGCCCCTTGCAGAGCGGTCCTATGCAGCTCCGAAAGACCATTCCAAACACTGGTATTTATGATCACCACATCCGGGACCGCCGTATGCTCATCCAGGCTGTAGTGTTTACAAACTTCGTAATGGTTTGATGTAAAAAGGCTTGGTTCATTGTTTTCAGCGCCATCTACAACGCCTTGTTGCAAAGAAGTATAGAGCTCACCCCAGGAGATTGGCGTGGGCGAGCCACCCAGTGTCTCTACCATTTTAATTGCCATTGGACTCTGTTGGGTACGGATTTTCACGCCATGTAAATCATCCGGAGACAGAATTGGCTTTTCAGTTGTGTAGAAACTTCTGAAACCAGCATCATAATAAACGAGACCTTTGAGCTTAACCTTTTCACCTGAAGCTAGAATTCTTTTGCCGATTGGACCATCAAGAATCTCCCAGTTATGGTCTTTATTTTTAAAAAGATAAGGCAAAGCAAACACTTTGTACTCGTCAGCAAAATTCTCCAGTATGCTGCTGGAAACTTTGGTCAGGGCAATTGCGCCAAGTTGTAATTTTTCCAGGCACTCTTTTTCGTTGCCTAATTGCTCACTAGGATAGACGTCTATTACCAGTGTAGAATCGCTTTTTGCCAGCGCCTTTTCAGCCATTTGCAACATCGCCTTGTGGACGGGGTGCGTTGCACTCAAGCCATGTGCCATTTTTAATTTTACCACATTGTCTTTTGAACCACATGCAGTAATACATAACCAAGCAAGTATTAGTGCAATGTTCTTTATTCTTATATGCATTTTCTCTCCCTTTATGAAACGATAAACAAATGTTCTTTTTAAGCAGAATTCCTTTTGATTAAGTAAGTATCCAAAACAACCTTTTCTGTCAGAGGTTTTTCTTTCTGATTGATTTGCTTAATCAGAAGCTCTGCTGCCGCCACACCTACCTCGTAAGCTGGATTATGAATTGTCGTTAATGGGGTCTTGGCGTATTTCGCAAAATCAATATCATCAAACCCCACAACTGCTACATCTTCCGGAACCCGTATCTGAAGATCGAGCAAACTATTTATCAGACCAATCGCAACCAAGTCGTTGTAGCAAAACACTGCGGTGGGTTTATCCGCAGAAGACGAAAATATTTCTTTACCGTGCTGATATCCTTCCCCCAAGTATGAACCGACATCGTAAATATATTTTTTTTGGAAAGAAATATCATTGTCGGCAAACGCACGCCGATAGCCCTCTTTACGGTCATCATTTTGTAATGAATTGGTGGGGCCTGAAAAATAGCCAATCTTCTTATGACCGTTTTTGAGCAGAAAAGTTACGGCATTGTAGGCAGCATCAACATTATTCACTGTAACTACATTCGTGTTGAAATTTTTAATGCCCCCCAACATAACCAGGGGATAGTTAGAGCGAATCAGGTTAGAAATAAATGCGGAATCACTACTTTCTTCATGAAGTCCTGAAACCAGCAAGCCATCAACCCTCTGACTCACCAAAGTTTCAAGACTTTTTACTTCCTTCGAAACAGACAATTCCGAGCTGCCTAATAGAACCGTATAACCTTCGTTTGAGCAGATATCAAAAACACCACGCATTATTCTCGCAAAATATGGATTGTCTATTTCCTTTATGACGATACCAATAGTCTTAGTTTTTTTGATAGACAAAGAGCGCGCTACCTGGCTGGGGCGGTAGTTGAATTTCCTAATTATTCCCTGTACTTTTTCACGCGTCTCCTCTGATACCCCTACCTTGTTGTTAATCACAGCAGATACAGTTGCTTTTGAAACATTGGACAACTTTGCGACATCGTTAATATTTATATTCATAAAACCGGTTAAATAAAACTTAAAAGTAGGCACCATATAGGTTCAGGATATTAAAACACAGCACACTGAACCGGTTCAGAAACAATACAAATTTTTTTATTAAGTGTCAATATTTAATTGATTTGAATTGCAAAAAACAAGAGAGGTTCATATAACCAGGTCTACCAAGTGCAGCTAGACCAGTTCCAATTCGAGAGACCTGAAATCCTGTTGAGCCAAGTTGTTTTTTGTATGAGTTTTATAACCAGTTAAATCTAAAATTGACAAATAAGTAAAAAAACATTATCAGGGTAGCGCTTTTATTAGAAGTTAAATTACTATTCTGGTCATTTGCCTTTTCCCACTTCACCGACTTCATGTGGAGCCTAACATTGTTTTTATCGGGTTTATATCAAATTGGAGGGGATTATGAGTCTATTGCTCTAACCGACTGAGCTAAAGGGGCCTATTTTACAGGAGGCTAATTATAAATATTCGCAGTTAAACAAGTATTTTTTGCCACAGAATAAACTAACCTGATTAATTCATGAATGGTCAGTTTAAAGCAAGGAATCCAAATAATATCATGCCCACGGAGGTGGGCATCCAGCAGCGATGCTAAGTTATTGCAATTAAATGGATTCCCGCCTTCGCGGGAATAACAAATCCGACTATTCATGAATAATTTAGGCTAAATACTTTTCAGGTCAACTTCAATTGAGACACGCCAGGTTTCCCCGGCACAACATTCGATTTTCCAGTTAGGTAAAATGACTGAGCTTTGATAAACGCGCTCAAAACCCGCCTCTGATTGCGAAATTGTTTCGATGGGGAAACGCCAAACTGTTGCCGGTTCATCCACTTTTAAGTCGATGCCAATTCCCAACCATTCATCGCGCATTCCGATTTGATTGAGATTGGAGACCTCCCCCATACTTCGTAATTTATTATCGTCAAACTTATGTTCAGGAGCGACAAAATACCTATCTGGCGCATCGCCGGCAAGCAATGCAAAATCCCATTCCGAACCATACCAAAATGTACGATCCTGAGTATCCAGATTTGTTATGGCAATATCGATTTTGAGTTTGGTGGTTTCGGGAAAAATAGTAACTTCTTTTTCAACCTGAACCGGCACCCAATCGCTTTCAACCCAAACATGCCCCTGTCGTGAGAATTTTATTTTCTTACCCTCATCTTCAACAGTGTGGTCATAAGGCGCATTAATAAAATCACCCTGTTCAGTATATTTACTTTGTGAAAACGACTCAAGGGTTGTTTCCGGATGCAGGAAATGGTCAAGCATGGAGGTTCGGCGATACCAGTCATAATGAAGCATTTTTTCCAGACCCTGTTCCTTCATAACCATCATGTCATGAATGCTTGGGATATCCCCTTCGTCACCGGAACTATGCCCATCTGAATTGTTACCTTGAGCTTGCAACAACTTTTTGTGATACGCCTCTTCGCGACGTGTCATGGTATCGAGTAAATTAATAGCCTTTGATTTAAAATCAAGTTCGACCAGACTACCGCCATTTTGTGGTGAGAACTGCATCCATATTTCAGGAGTAGAAACCAAAATTTCTTTAAACCCATCTGCATCAAAATCAACTACGGTCGCTTCAATCCAATTTTTTGTACCGCGATACTCGAGTTCATCCAGCAGTATTTCTGCTTGTACAAATTCCTTGTAGGTGGCATGTCGCAAATGGTTGAGGTACAATCCGCCAAACTGGCCGTGCCAATACGGGCAGTTACATTGCCCGGCCCATATGTGATCTTGCGCAGCAACAAATTTGGGGTCAAGTAAAAAGTCACCCCTGAGTCTTTCTAACCGTGCGCTGAGATGCAGCATTTTTTTGTGCATGTTGTTGGATTCAGGATATTTCACCATAAAATTACGCCAGAAGCCACCACGCACAAACACTTTATTTTCTTCCAGCAAGCCTTTTTCATCCAGCGTATGTTCGAAGTTTTCATACTTATGAATTGTGCTGGTCGGCATGGCCCATTCCATCATTTCGCGATAGGATGCCGTCGGCAAGTAAATTCGACCAGCCGGTTTAATCTGTTCAATCGCCTCAGAAAAATGTATAAGATTTATCCAATCCGAATTTTCCTCAAACAGTTTAAAAAAACTCTCCAGCCAGCCATTGGTGTAACAGTGCTCAAAAGTATTCGGCCACACGCCAAACTTTTCGCCATCGTCGGCAAATACTATTAAGCGTTGGCCGTCCTCCGTGGCAAGCGAGCGTAACAACTCAATGGTTTTTCCGGGCGGTTGAAAAGGAATCGCGTAACGCAGTTCTTCATAAATAGGGAATAAATAGACAGACTTCCCCTCTTCTTCAGTTACATAATATCCCAAAAGTTCTTCGTCAGTAAGGCCTGCACTTTTAAAATGTGAATCGTCCAGCACCACGTACTTTACCCCGGCCTCGCTGAGCGATTTCGGCAACTGTGGTTCCCAGATACGTTCAGCCATCCACATTCCTTCGGCATCATAACCCGTTTCATCCTTTACAAACCGGTTCAATTTTTGAATTTGGCCGACTTTATCTTTGTAAGGAATGACAGACAGTATCGGCTCATAAAATCCACCTGTCATCATTTCAATTTGCCCGGAATCAACTAATTTTTTAAGACGAGGTATAAACTCGGGTTTATGGTTTTTTATCCATTCAAATAAAATGCCGGTGTAATGTTGGGCAAGCCTAATATGAGGATGCTTCTCAAGCAGTTCTAAAAACGGCAGGTAAGATTTCTCGTAGGCATGTTCAAATACGAAATCGAAATTTCCAACCGGTTGATGGTTGTGAATACCAAATGCAATGTTGATTTTTTTCAAAATTATAAGCCCTTAAATATTATTCCTCGACAGAATAGCAGAATCTTGTCTATTTCAATTTAATTATTTTTATTGATTTAGCATAGTTTTGTGAACGCATTTTTATAAAATACAACCCTGAAGCCGTCTCCAAATTATTATCGTCCAAACCATTCCAATTGATATTATAATTACCAGCATTTAAAAATTCATCGGATAGAGTTTTAATTTTTTGTCCGGTTATATTGTAAACATCAATTCTCACATCTGCAGCGGTCGGCAAATTAAACTCTATTGTCGTTGCAGGATTAAATGGATTTGGATAATTCTGATGTAAGGAAAAATTTATGGGTATTACATCTTCATAAGAATCCTGAACAGAAACGATCGAGCTATCCGGGGAGCTGGCAAAAACAAGTGCAGAATAGGGTGCCAAAACAACTTCCGGTACCGGTATCGAAAAAACAGAGAAAACACTTCCATCAAAAATATTGTACCAGTCTCCTGAATTTAACCACTCGACATCTCTTACAATTTGTCCGGTACCTTTAAAATTCGCAACAACCATCACCTTTTCGGTGGACGTGCTGTCATCAAATCCCCAGACCAACACTTTCTCAGAATCATATCTTTGAAGTATGGTCATTTCACCCTGATACAAAGCAGGATTGTTTTTCCTTTGCAGTATCAAAGCGTGGTAATAATCGAAATGATTTTGGCCTTGCGGTGTATCCAATAACTCCCAAGTTACGGGCCGGTAGGATAACTTTTCATCTTCATTTGTCCAACCGCGAGACTCGCCAAATTCCATGCCTTGCCAAACGAGTGGAATTCCAAGCGACGTAAACATAAGGGTTGCATATAGTTTGTCACGCTGTATTGCGTTATTCAGAGAAACGCCTTGAAAGTTTGTCATTTCGTAAATCAGGGATTGTTCATCATGATTAACATTCATATTGACGGGTTCAGTGCGATTTCCGTATCGGGAAGGAAATGATGGAGTGTCATTTGAACCAAAAGCGTGTAATCCTAATACCAAATCTTCAAATTCTGGAAGACCAACAGTGCCGAATCTTGCATCATCAAACACCAAATCACGATAGCTATCATGCCAACCACCTGTCATTCCGCTGCGAAATATCAGCGCTGGGCTCTCCGGTAAATGCTCGGCTATCTGGTAAATACTATTGTTATAATCATCTCTTATACGATTAACCCAGCCCAAAATACCTTTTGTTGGCTCGTCCACATTCCAACCAATACCTTGAGTAAAATCATAGCGGAAGCCGTCTATTCTATATTCTTCTATCCACATTTTCAGAACTTCATAAACAAGCTCCTGAGTTTGGCTCGACCAATGGTCAATATCTTGAAAAAAGAAAAGTCCATCTTCATTGAAACGCAAATCACTCTGTGATTTAAAGTAAGGGTTGAACTCTTCATCCGGGTGCATCCTCCAAAGCGAACCAAGGTCATGTAAGTGATTGAAAACAACATCCAGGATAACCGCGATCCCCATCGAATGCGCGGAATCTACCAAAGCTTTGAACTCTATAGGCATTCCATAAGCTGGTTCAAGCGCAAAATACGAACTGTGATCATAACCCCAGGAGTGACCCGATCTTCCAGATTCCCTAACGTCGTTAACAGGCATCAATTCAATCGCATTTACACCTAAGGAATCTAAATAAGGCAGAAGCGTTGTAAGGTCCGAAAAACCTGCTTCTCCTCCGGATAATCCATAAAATCCACCCGCAAACTCACCAATATGCATTTCATAAATAACAAGTTGGTTAAGAGGTGGCTTTTCATAGTCGGTACTCTGCCACTCATAATTGTCCGCAGTTAGTCCTTCCGGGCCTACTATAAACGCGGAACTTCCATCCTCTTCGGTCCATCTTCCCCACGGATCATTAAAAGCCACGCTTGAACTATTATCATAAAGATACCGATATTTTCCTGGTTCGAGTTTAACGTTGATCCACCAATTACTGCTGGAAATATCCTTTCGCATTGAAATGGGTTCTGCATCCAATGGGTCTTGGCCATCAGGTGACAATCTCAAGAGCACGAAGTCTGTGGCATCGACTCGAAGCCTGAAAGTCGTTGAATCGTTTGAGGCAGGGCTAGGTAACGTGACACCATGATTGGCATAGCTTGGCAAAGGTTGTATTTGAAGATCACTAGTAACTACGGTAAAAGCAACTGTGTCGGCGTTAGTTCCAACATCCAGAATTACGTTATGACCTCCGTTGCTAAATGGCAGCGGTGGTGTGAATTTTAGTTGTTTCGTATTAAAATTGTAGCTGCTCCCGAGATGTTCATAAATTGTTCCATCTACATTTAAAGTGATTGCAGAGGTATCCACTACAGAACCTACTTTTGGAAAAATGTAAGCCGAAATTGTAACAATGTTGTCATTCAAAGCGCCGACACGAATATTGGGAAGAAAGTGGTAAATGGTAGGATCTTTTGTGATTATATACGTGTTAAGTTTGTCTCTTGAATTTACATGATGATTTAACGGATCGTTTGGCCAAGGCGAAGCCCCGTTAAAGAAAAACTTATATTGCCATGCACCTGGAACACCGACGGCAGGTGGATTTGGGTTGCCGCCGATTGGCAGCCGTGCGGTTCTAACCCACTCAGTGCCATTAAAGCTCATTGGCCAAACTGAGTTATTCCAATCATTAAATTCTCCCACAAGAAAACTTTGCTGGTTGTTCTTAAATCTGAATGTTACATCTACGCTATCCTGGCCAAATAAATTAGAACAAAACAATGAGAGTAACGCAATCGTTAAAATTTTATACAGCTGCACAACAACAATCTCCCCAATAAAGCCACTTTAAAGTTCCCACTAACATAAAACGGCTCACTAACTAAAAGTTAATAATTAATTTTTGTTCTTTACTTCTATCCTGAAAGAAAATACTTAAAATTTGAGAATCAGTTGAATAATCATACCCGGCTTTTCCTGAGCCAAATGGAAGTTTAGATAATTTTGTACCATCCACACTTACCATTTTGGGCTCGGCTACCCCCATATATTTAAATGCTAAAGCTCTCTCTCCAACAGAATATTTATCGCGCAAACGCTTTTTTGTGAATACAATTTTATCGGCTTGTTTCACATAAGAAAACCTGGTGATTCGATAAATATTTTTTTCATACTTGAATGACTTACCATCGTCTTCATAAAAATCATACTGCCCGGAAGTTTCTCCAGGGAAAATTTCTAACGTGAGTTTTTCACTTTTCTTCTCGCCAACGTATTGCATAGCTTCAGTTGTGGGTATGATAGCTCCGGCTCTCAAAAATATTGGTACTTCATTCAGCGGTACTTCGACGACGACAGTCTGCAATCCGTCGTATTTCTTTCCAGTGCTCATTTCGTACCAGTCACCCTTCGGCAAATAAATTTTCTTAAAGCGATGCCCAACCCTGGTAACAGGTGCCACCAATAACTTTTCACCAATATAAAACTGCTCCTGAAAAGCGTTTTCATAAACCTTCTCATCATCCTGATGGTGCCAGAACATGGGGCGCATAATCGGCGCTCCGGTTTGATGGGCTTCCCAAAACAGGCTGTAAAGGTAAGGCAAAACTTCATACCGCCGAGTAATAGCATTTTTTACAATTTCCTCGACGTCCTCACCAAAAGACCATGGTTCCTGCGCACGACTGTTGACTTCAGAATGTGTACGGAAAAAAGGTGTAAAGATCGATGATTGTACCCAGCGGGCATACAACTCTGGTGATGGTGTTCCGATAAACCCTCCGACATCAGGTCCGATAAAAGGCAGACCGGAAATGCCCATGCCCTGCAGCATGCGAATCCCCATTTCCAAATGCTCTTCGGTTGCCTGGTTGTCACCGGTCCAGACGGCGGTAAAGCGTTGCTCGCCTGCAAATCCGGCGCGGGTAACCACGAACGGTCTCTGAGCAGGCCTATGCTTGATTGCGCCTTCATAAGATGCCTTGGCCATCAAAAATCCGTAGAGATTGTGCATCTTTTTCTGACTTGCTATTCGGCCTTCATCATGAAAAAGCACTTCCTCCGGGAAAGCACTGCCCCAAACTGCCGGCTCGTTCATATCATTCCAGAAACCGTCAACACCCAGATCCAGAAGTTCGCTATACTTGTC
>JAJDAE010000060.1 GCA_029262035.1 Candidatus Zhuqueibacterota bacterium | reverse complement strand
TGGAAGATGGAAAAATTTGGTTTAACGGAGAATTAATTAATTGGAAAGATGCTAAAGTTCATGTGATGTCGCATGTACTCCATTATGGCTCATCAGTCTTTGAGGGTATGCGCTGCTACAAAACTTCGAAGGGGAGCGCTTTCTTTCGTCTGCATGAACATATTCGTCGTCTTTTTGATTCAGCAAAAATTTACAGAATGCCCATGCCTTTTTCAATTGCTGAAGTGGAACAAGCATGCTATGATGTCGTTAAAGCAAACAATTTGGAATCGGCTTATATGAGACCGATTGCGTTTCGTGGGTATGGCAGCCTTGGTGTTCATCCTAAAGATACGCCGACTGATGTAGTTGTTGCAGCTATGGAATGGGGAAAATATCTTGGTGATGAGGCCATTAACATTGGGGTTGATGTCCGGGTTTCTTCCTGGAATCGAATCAGACCCAATACGCTTCCCGCAATGGCAAAGTCCGGTGCGAATTATATGAATTCACAGCTCATCAATATGGAAGCACAAATTGATGGTTACGTGGAGGGTATCAGCCTTGATCAGAACGGCCATATTAGTGAGGGCAGTGGGGAGAATATTTTTGTAATTCGCGATGAGAAAATTTATACACCCCCATTTTCGTCATCTGTCTTACCTGGAATTACCCGGGATTGCGTTATCAAACTAGCCCGAGACTTGGGGTACGAAGTAAACGAAATGGCTTTATTGAGAGAACAGCTTTATACTGCCGATGAGGTATTCTTTACAGGCACTGCCGCTGAAGTAAGTCCGATAAAGAGCGTCGATAGAATTCAGATTGGGCAAGGACACCGCGGTCCTATAACTGAAAAAATTCAATCTCACTTTTTTGGAATTCTGTCCGGGGAAATTGATGACAAACATGGTTGGTTAAATTATTTGTAATGAGTAGAAATGCAGCGATGACTAACAAGAGAAGAAGATCCAGAGAAATCACACTTCAGGCGCTTTACGCTCATGAAATGGCCGGTAGTTCGGCAGATTACGTTGTTGACAACTTGATTGAGCAAACGAAAGATGAAGCCCGGATAAAAACTTTTGCCATTGAACTTTTCAGAGCTTGTACGGGTAATAGAAAAAATATTGAAAAATATATCATACAGCAAGCTCATAATTGGGATTTTGATAGAATTGCGACCTTGGATAAACTGATTATGAGAATGGCAATAACCGAATTTTTGTATTTTCCGGATATCCCGCCAAAGGTGTCAATTGATGAGGCCATTGAAGTGTCAAAGACGTTTAGCACTGAAAAAAGTGGCCATTTTATAAATGGTATTCTGGATGGCGTTCTAAGTATTTTGAAAGAAGAAGATCTGTTGAAAAAAACAGGCCGTGGGTTAAATGAGTAAATCAAATTAAGGCAAAAAATGTTATCAAATATAGTTTCAAAATTATTTGGCAATAAGCATGATAAAGACCGCAAGGAGCTTGAGCCAATCGTTGATCAAATTAACGAATTCTACGAGCAGCTGGATGGACTTTCGGATGATGAACTTAAACAAAAAACAAGTGAGTTCCGCGAGAAGATAGCAGCGTCTACAGCTGAGGTGAGAGGCGAACTGGAAAAACTTCAGGAAAAATTGCATTCCGATCACCATGAAGAAGGTGAAACAAATGGAAATGTCGCTGAAGATGAAGTTTCGGAATTTGAAGAGACCAGACAGCTTTTAAAAGACTTGGAGGAAGAAGAAAAGGAAATTATCGAGCAAACACTCAAAGAAATCCTTCCTGAAGCTTTTGCGGTTGTGAAACAGACGTGTAAAAGGTTGTGCGGTAAAAGCTGGAAAGTGTGTGACCAGGATGTACGCTGGGAAATGGTGCCTTACGATGTTCAACTTATCGGAGGTATTGTTTTGCATGATGGTAAAATTGCCGAAATGGCGACAGGTGAAGGTAAAACACTGGCAGCTACTTTGCCGCTTTATCTCAATGCGCTCCCCCAAAAAGGTGTGCATCTCGTCACGGTTAATGATTACCTGGCAAAACGCGACTGCGAATGGATGGGCAAAGTTTTTACATTTCTCGGTTTGACGGTTGACTATATCACCAACAATATGGATCCACAGCGTCGCCAGCAGTCATATGCCGCAGACATTACTTACGGCACGAACAATGAATTTGGTTTTGACTATCTTCGTGACAATATGGCGGTTCGTTTTGAAGATAAAGTTCAAAGAACGCACAACTACGTCATTGTCGATGAAGTGGACTCCGTTTTAGTTGATGAAGCCCGAACACCGCTTATTATTTCCGGACCGGTTGAGCATTCGACTCATCGTTATAATGAGATGAAACCACGTGTTGAACAGCTCATCCGTAAACAGGTTTTGCTGGTGAATGGTATCATTGCTGAAGCTGAAAAATTGTTAAAAACTGAAGACAAAGACAGCGAGTATGAAGCCGGTATAAAATTGCTACAGGTTTCACGTGGCGGGCCTAAGAGCAAGCGCTTCATTAAAATACAGCAAGAAGTTGGCGTGAAGAAGTTAATAACCCGTGTTGAAAACGACTACCTACGTGATAAGAAAATGAGTGAGATCGATGAGATACTTTATTTCGCCATCGATGAAAAGGCTCATACAATCGATTTAACCGACATCGGGCGTGATGCTCTTTCACCAAATGAGCCGGAACTGTTTGTCTTACCGGATCTTTCCGAGAAACTGCACACTATTGAGTCCAACGAAGAAGTCTCCAATGAAGAAAGATTAAAGCTGAAAAGTGAGTTGCAGCAGGAATATTCTGATAAAAGCGAGAGTCTGCATAACATTTCACAATTGCTTCGAGCATATTCCTTATTTGAAAAAGACGCTGAGTACGTCGTGCAGGATGGCAAAGTACAAATAGTGGATGAGTTTACCGGACGCTTAATGCCTGGTCGGCGTTTTAGCGATGGCCTGCATCAGGCGCTTGAGGCCAAGGAAAATGTTAAAATCGAACGTGAAACGCAGACTTTGGCCACGATTACACTGCAAAATTATTTCAGACTTTTTAATAAACTTGCCGGTATGACCGGTACAGCTGAAACTGAAGCAGGCGAATTCTGGGAAATCTATAAGTTGGATGTTGTTGTGATTCCGCCCAATGTGGATATTGTAAGAGATGACATGCAGGATCGTATTTATCGCAGCAAGCGGGAAAAATACAAAGCCATTATCGATGAAATCTCAGAAATGTATGCAAAAAAACAACCGGTTTTAGTGGGTACAATTACTGTCGATGTATCCGAAACACTGAGTAGAATGCTTAAACGCCATGGTATTCGCCATAATGTTTTGAATGCAAAG
Organism: Candidatus Zhuqueibacterota bacterium; assembly: GCA_029262035.1. Taxonomy (GTDB): domain Bacteria; phylum Zhuqueibacterota; class Zhuqueibacteria; order Oceanimicrobiales; family Oceanimicrobiaceae; genus JAJDAE01. The sequence continues at coordinate 25,333 of JAJDAE010000060.1, read as the reverse complement.
CAGCATCAAGGCGAGGCTGAAATTATTGCAAAAGCCGGTGAACCCGGCGCAATAACAATTGCTACAAATATGGCTGGTCGTGGAACGGATATTAAGCTGGGCGCTGGCGTAGCGGACGGTTTAGGGGGGTTATGTATTCTCGGTACGGAACGCCATGAGTCACGTCGAATCGATCGCCAATTGAGAGGGCGAAGCGGTCGTCAGGGCGATCCTGGTTCGTCCGTATTTTATCTTTCACTCGAAGATGATTTGATGCGTTTATTTCAGTCAGATCGAGCTGCCGGTATTATGGATCGGTTAGGTTTGGAAGAAGGCGAAGTCATTCAGCATCCCATGATTACAAAATCTATCGAGCGCGCACAAAAGCGCGTTGAAGGACACAATTTCGATATTCGTAAACATCTACTCGAATATGATGATGTTATGAATCAACAGCGTGAAGTAATCTATAGCCGTCGAGCGCATGCGCTTGAAGGTGAAAATTTGCGAGAAGAGTTTGTTGAAATTATCGGTGATTTTGTTGAAAGTAAAATTCGACAATATACTGAAGAAAGCGGTTACTCAGAAGAGTGGGATTGGCATAATTTACGCATTGAGTTTCGTAAAACAATGTTGATGGAAATACCCATTAAGGATGAAGAAATTGCAGGGATAACCCAGGCTGATCTGTTTGAAAAACTAAACCAGGCCGCTCTTGACCATTATAATCAGCGTGAAAGAGATTTGGGCGAGGAATTAATTCGCCATATCGAGCGCCGTGCAATGCTTTTTGTGATTGATGAGCGTTGGCGCGAACATCTCTATGAAATGGATCAGCTCAAGGAAGGCATTGGCTTACGGGCTTATGGTCAAAAGAATCCATTGCTTGAGTACAAGTCAGAAGGCTTTAAAATGTTTTCTGAAATGCTTGTGTCAATAAATGAGCAGGTTCTTGATTTGATTTTTAAAGCTCAGGTTAAAGCTGAACCTGTGAACTACCGACAAAAAGTAATGCAAAATATGACTACGGTTCATGATTCTGCGGAGGGCATGGGTTTTACCAATATCCCGCAGGAAAATGCAATGTCACAAGCAGCCCAACAATCACGGGGGGCTAAACGGCAGCCGGTTGTAGTGGGTGAAAAAGTTGGTAGAAATGAGCCCTGTCCGTGCGGCAGCGGGAAGAAATATAAGAAATGCCACGGCGCTCAGCAATAAGCCTTGCATTTCGAAAATATTCTTTTACATTAAATTCAATGCTTGACTTCAGCTTTGAAGATAATACCCTTGAGGATCCTGAATGAACGAACGAGTTGTAGAAATCCTGATTTACATTATGAGCGAAATTCGACGGAATCGAAATGTGACTACCAAGCTGGATATACTCTCTGAAAGTTTAATTGAAAAAGGTTATTCGGAAAGTGAAATTAGTTCGGCGTTTAGCTGGTTAATGGATCGGCTCAACAACGAGTCGGAAGAAATTATTGCGAAACAAGAGCCCTCATTAAGTAATTCATTTCGCCATTTGCATGAAATTGAAAAAGCCGTTATTTCAATTGAGGCGTACGGGTATTTGATCCAACTGCGCGAGCTGGGAATTATTGATCATTTAGATCTGGAGCAAATTCTGGAAAGAGCAATGATGTCTGGAGCTTCTGAAGTTGATGTGGACGATGTAAAAGCCGTTGTGGCCGCTATGCTTATTTCTTCTGATAACCTGGAAAGCGGTGGTTATTTTTTTTCTGACGACAACCAGATAGTCCAATAGTAGTTATTCACCCAAAGTAATCGTCCTTTTGTATGCCCAAATCTCTCGTCATTGTTGAATCGAATGCAAAAATAAAAACCATAAGTAAATTTTTGGGGAAAGATTACCAGGTTTTATCCTCGATAGGCCATGTCAAAGATCTTCCAAAACAAAGACTTGGTGTTAATGTCGAGGATGAATTTGAACCCGAATACATTACAATTCGTGGCAAAGGTAAGTTGCTTTCTCAGATTAGAAAAAGCGCTGCAACTTCCGACAAAATTTTTATTGCAACAGATCCTGATCGTGAGGGTGAAGCAATTGCCCATCATCTTGCCGAAGAGATGAAAATTAAAAATGGCCGGATTTATCGCGTGATGTTTAATGAAATCACGGAAAAAGCCGTGAAGTCGGCACTTGAAAACCCAACAAAAATAAATGATAATAAAGTTGCAGCTCAAAAGGCAAGACGTGTTGTTGACCGACTTGTAGGTTATCAGGTCAGTCCGGTTTTGTGGCGTACTGTTTACCGAGGACTGAGCGCCGGTAGAGTACAATCCGTTGCATTACGGCTTATCTGCGAGCGGGAAGATGAAATTGATGTATTTGTGCCGGTGGAATACTGGTCTGTTACGGCACGTCTTCAAGGTAAACAAGTCGATCCGTTTCTTTCAAAACTGATAAAAATCGAAGGGTATATTCCACGGCTTGGCAATGAAGCTGAGACGACAAGCGTCTGTGATGAGATTAAAAAATCTACCTTTGTAACCAAAGATATTAAAAAGAAAATTGTCAACCGGAATCCCGCACCGCCTTTTACCACAAGTACAATGCAGCAGGCTGCAGCTAACAGAGTTGGTTATTCCTCCAAAAAAATCATGATGATAGCCCAGCAACTATATGAGGGCATTGAGCTTGGCGGTGATGGCAGCGTTGGTCTGATAACATATATGAGAACGGATTCAACACGGATTGCGAGTGAAGCCCTGCAAGCCGTTCGCGAGTATATAATGGTAGGTTACGGTAAAGAATATCTGCCGAAAAGCCCGCGCAAATTTAAAGTAAAATCCGGTGCACAGGATGCTCATGAAGCCATACGTCCAACTTCTTTAAAATTTGACCCCAAAAAAATTCGTCGTTATCTTACAAATGAACAGTTTAAACTGTATGAATTAATCTGGAATCGCTTCGTTGCTTCGCAAATGGAGGCTGCAAAAATTCAGCAAACCTCAATTGATATTCAAGCCGGGGAGAAATTTTTATTCAGAACCACAGGTAGCATTATTACTTTTCGTGGTTTTCTACAAGTTTATGAAGATGATGAAAGTGAAAAGAAACCAGGAAGTAATGAAAAAGAGCTACCAATACCAGCTAATTTGAAAGTTGGTGATGCACTTGATTTATTGAATTTGGATCCACGACAACACTTTACCAAACCTCCGCCTCGTTTTTCCGAGGCCAGTCTGATTAAGGAACTTGATAATTTAGGAATTGGGCGCCCAAGTACTTATGCGACGATTATTGGCACGATTCTTTCGAGAAAATACGTTCTAAAAGAACAGAGGCAGTTATGCCCAACTGAACTGGGTAGAACCGTCACCAAAATTTTAGTACAAAATTTTTCTAAGTTGTTTAATGTGGAATTCACCGCAAATATGGAAGAGGATCTGGATAAGATTGAAGCTGGCAAAAAGAAGTTTATTGATGTAACTAAAGATTTTTACAAACCTTTTAGAATTGCTTTGGATGAGGTAGATTCCAAAAAACAGGAAATCCGAGATTCCTTGCAGGAATCGACCAAAGAGAATTGTGCCGAGTGTGGCAGCTCATTAATTATTCGATGGGGCAGAAACGGAAAATTTATGGCCTGCTCCGGCTACCCGGATTGTAAATATACAAAACCATTGGAAGAGCCTGAAAAGGTAGAAGAAAAATGCGATAATTGTGGGAAGCCGATGCTTATTAAGCATGGCCGCTTTGGACGGTTTTTGGCTTGCTCCGGTTATCCCGATTGCAAGAATACGAAAGCTATTTCAATTGGCGTTAATTGTCCTAAAGATGATTGTAATGGCTTTGTTGTCGAGAAGAAGTCAAAACGCGGCCGTACTTTTTACGGGTGCAGCAATTATCCTAATTGTAAATTTGCCACATGGAACTTGCCCGTAAATCAAAAATGCCCAAATTGTGGCAATGCGTATATGGAGTCTCGTTCAAGTCAATCAAAAGGTGAATTTTATTATTGTCCCGCTTGTAAAGGGCAGATGGAAATTGAGGACAAAAAAGAAAGTGCAGCAGCTATTAGTTAGCCGTATCAAAGCGCATCAAAACTCTTTTTTAGACTATCTTAAAGTCGAGCGTAATGCCTCGGAATTTACGCTTACCTCCTACAAAACCGACCTTGATAAATTTTTTAAATTTTACCTACAAAAAAATTACGAAGAAATAGATCGTAAATCTCTACGTGCTTTTTTAGCAAGCCTTGCTGTTAGTCAATTCAAGCCAGCTACCATAAATAGAAAGTTGGCATGTCTGCGTTCATTTTTTAAATTTTTGAATTTACGCGAAATAATTAACACCAATCCTGCTGAGACTTTGTTTTTTTTGAAAAAGGAACAAAGGCTTCCCATTTTTTTTACATATGAAACCATAATGAAGGCAATCAATTTACCGGATATTTCACAGTTTGAAGGTTTAAGAGATAGCCTAATTATGGATATGTTCTATTCAACCGGTATGCGTTTGAGAGAATTGGTGAACTTGGATGTTAATGATTTTGATCCTTATAATGGGCTTATCAGAGTTGTTGGGAAAGGCGCAAAAGAAAGACTTATCCCTGTCGGTAAAAATTTAAGCAAAGTTACAAAAATGTATCTAAATGAACGAAATGACTATTTCCTAAGTTATAATTCACAGGAGGACGCATTTTTCGTGTCAAAAAGATTTAAAAGAATGAAGCCTTGGCAGGTACAATATCGCGTCAAAAAGTACCTTGCATTGGCATGTAACGAACAATCTGCTTATCCTCATAAATTGCGACATTCATTTGCTACACATCTTTTGGATGAAGGCGCAGATTTGATGGCCGTAAAAGAGTTGCTGGGTCACTCAAGTTTATCCACAACTCAAGTGTATACCCATGTAACACCTGAAAAAATAAAAAAAATATATAAACAAGCACACCCCAGAGCTGAAAAAAATAACTTATAATGGTTAATCCATATCACTAATATTGGAGGTCCAAATGCAAGTTAACATTACCGCCCGTCATTATAAAGCGACCCAGAAGTTAAAAGATTTTGCTTTCAAAAAAGTAACCAAACTTGAAAAATATTTTGACGGTATTATTGATTGTGATGTTCTTCTTGATTATGAAAAAAAAGTACAGGTTGCTGATATCTCACTAACGGTTTTTGGCCAAAAGTTACAAGTTATTGAAAAGTCAGAAGATGTTTATAAAAGTATTGAATTTGCTGTAGATAAGTTAGAAAGACAATTAAAGAAGTATAAAGGGAAATTGCGTCAACATAAAAATGAAAAAGTAACTGATTTGGAACCAAATGATTTAAGCGATGAAAATGATCAGTAGCTAAAATGAAAAGCCTGACTGTTTCTAAACTTTTTGAAGATAATATTGAGCGGTTAAAGCTTGAATTGCTTAATGACGAGGTGAGTTTCGGCCGGGAAGTAACCGAACCTGATTTACACCGGCCGGGGCTTGCAATGACTGGTTTTGTAGAAGTATTTACCTACCAGCGTATTCAAATTATTGGCAATACAGAAACTGAGTACCTAAAAAAGATGTCAAGTGCCCAAAGGAAAAAAGCACTTTCAGTAGTCCTCTCTTTTGAAATCCCATGTTTTATAATCACAGAGAATAACGAGCTCCCGAAAGAGTTCTTCGAGACTGCGGCTGAAAATAAAATTAGCGTTTTTCGAACCAGTTTTAAGACCACAAAACTAATGCATTTATTAAGCGACTATATGGATAACCGGTTTGCGCCGAGTATCACGGTTCATGGGTCTCTGGTAGATGTCTATGGTATCGGTTTAATGTTTACCGGGCGAAGCGGTATTGGTAAAAGTGAAATAGCACTAGATTTGGTTGAGCGAGGGCACCGGCTGGTTACCGATGACATCGTTCAAATAGCCCGGAAAGCAGAAGGTGTTCTTATTGGATTTGCAAGCGAAATGCTGCAACACCATATGGAAATTCGTGGCGTTGGTATCGTTGATGTGAGAAGTATATTCGGAATTCGTTCGATTCGAATGCAAAAGCGTATAGAGGTTGAAATACAGCTTGAAGAATGGAATGATGATGAAAACTACGAACGGATTGGACTTGATGAAACCATAACCGAAATTTTGGATGTTGAACTGCCCGTAGTTAGATTACCTATTTTCCCGGGGAAGAATGTAACGGTAATTGCGGAGGTAATTGCTCTACATCAATTGTTGAAAGTGAATGGTTACAACCCGGCCAAAGAATTTAATGAAAGATTAATTCAAAGGATGCAAAACAAAACGCACCCTTCTGATCTGATTTACCAGCATTTGGATAGGGATACCGAATAATATGTCAAACACGGTTTGCCTGGTTATGACCCACGGTAAAATAGCTTCCGCCCTAATCGATGCAAGCAAAAAGATTATAGGAAATTGTGAGCATTTATTTACACTTCCTACAGAAAATAGTGGTCCGGAACAATTAGCGGAGAATATCACTGCATTTATAGAAAAAAATAAAATGGCTGCGGGAATTTTTTTTTTAGTATGCATTAGAGGCGGCAGTTACTGGAATGCGGCTATACGGGCATCACGGGAATTTGGCAATGTAAAAATTCTGGCAGGTGTGAATTTGCCGATGATTCTATCTTATGTCACAAATAGAAATAAATTGGACTTTGAAGAACTGTCTGATGTCTTGTATAATGATGCAAAATGCGGCGTCGTAACTTTTGGGAAAGAAAGGAAGTAAGATGGCTCTGGAAATGGTTCGGATTGATGACAGGTTTATCCATGGCCAGGTGGTAGTGGGTTGGTGCCCACAGGTTAAGCCGCACCGTTTATTATTATGTGATAATGAAATTGCCGAAAGTGAATGGGAATGTGAACTGTTTATGGAAGCAGCTAATGAGTATGAAATCTCTATAAATAATATAACCGATACTGCGAATGCCTTGAAATCAAATATCTATGAAAATGATCGTTTATTTTTAATTGTTAGTTCACCATGGATTTTAGTTGAATTGGTTAAATTAGGAGTTCAATTAAATTGTGTTATTGTGGGTGGAATGCATTATCATGATGGCAAGCGTAAAATTCTTAACTTTCTATACGTTGATGATGAAGATTTACGAAGTTTTAGGTTCCTGTTTCATAATGAAATCAAGCTTGAGGCACGCGATGTCCCCGACTGCCGTGCAGTAGATTTGGTAAAACGGTTAGGGTTACATTAAGCCTTGTATTGTTGACCACTGTAGCACTGTAATTTATTCCCCCACAATTCCCATTCTAGACGTTTAACCACAAAATCCCCCTACATAATTACTCACAGATTTTTTTGAAATTTCTCCTCATCTGAATAATTTCCGGATTCCCAAATAAATCATGAATATTAGTTTGAATTAATTTATTTGTAACAGCAAATTTTTGATCGTTATCGAATTGACTTGTCTATTAAGAATAATGCATAAGGTTTGGATTTAATTTTCGGTTTGATAAGTTTCCCACTCAGAAATAAATGATTTGAGTTCTTTGATGCTTAAGTGACTTGTTAAAAAAGTAGGGAAAATAAAAGCTGATCTTCTCAATAATTAAGTTTTTTTTACATACTCTCCTTTTTTACGTTTTCATTTAAGTTTTCCTTTGGATACACGATAATCTTGAAAAATATTTATTTAGTCTTAGTCAGAATATTATTGAGACAAAATAATTTACTATTTGTAAATAAAAGTTTAACCAAACAGAGAATGGATTCTCATGCAAAACACATCAAGTAAAAGAAAAATATCCAGCTTCCCAAGAGATACATTGGAACAAGCTGATGTGGTTAAGAAGGGCTGGGATAAGGTTGGGAATAAACTGTTAGTCCCCAATTTAACTATTCAAGATTTTCTTGGCAAGTTGGAAGAGGCACAGGGTTTCATCGATAGGGCTGAACGGCTTAAGCAACAAAGAGCGAACGCCATTGAAGATAGGAATATGTGCTTAAGTGAATTGTGGGATTTAACAAAACGTATTCGCAACGCGGCGAAAGCTACATTTGGCGATAATTCTGATGAATTACGATCTCTGGTCAATTTTTCGCACGACGAAAAGAACGGATATATATTTTCATCCAAGTAAGCTTCATTTTTTTCAATAGTTTTAACAATTTCTTTAACCTGATACAGTCGTTGTGTGGCTTTCTTGGCGGAGCTGTATAAAATGGAAGGCGGGCTACATGTATTATCTAAACAAAATGGATGATCAAAAAAAGTTAGAAAGATATTGGTATGCAATATATACCAGACCAAAATTTGAGAAGAAAGTTGATTCTGAACTTCAGATTAAGGGGTTATCCACATATTTACCCCTGCATACGGTGCACAGAGTTTGGAGTGACAGAATTAAGAAAATACAAGCACCTCTATTTCCTTCATACATTTTTGTAAATGTAAATCTTTCTGAAAGACTACAGGCATTACAAACCTCGGGGGTTATACGAGTGGTTAGTTTTAATGGTCAACCGGTACAAATCCCGTCGGAACAAATCGATCAGATCAAAAAAGTATTGGATCATGGGTTCAATCCTGAGCCGCATGAATACTTTTCTTTTGGTGATGAAGTTGAAGTACTCTGCGGTCCGCTAATGGGACTACGAGGATTATTTATCGAAGAAAGAGGAAAAGAACGGTTGGCAATATCTATTCACGCAATTCAACAATCATTTGCCATCGAGATAGAACGTACAAACATCAAAAAAGTGAAAACAGTCAGCCTCACAATATAGTGGGGGTTTTTAGTCATCTTTTATATAAAGAGAAAGAAAATGAGTAAGAAAGCTATACTATTGGTTTTATTAGGTTTCACACTTTTCAATACAAGTAGCACTCTGGCGCAACAAAGCGGTTTGACAAACATGATGAGTAACCGAGCTTCCCAGTATCAGCTTGGTGAGAAAGATCAAATTCTCATGAATGTAAATGTCTGGGGCGTGGTAAAATACCCGGGACAATATCTTGTGCCGAGAAATACGGACTTGGTAACATTAATATCCTTTGCCGGGGGGCCTATCGAAGGTGCCGATCTCAGTACTGTCAAAATAGTTAGAGGTGGCGAGCTATTGTCCTCTACCAATGGTCATACTGGGAAAGTATCTGTACTTGCGGCAAATGTGAAAGATAAATTGAAAACTGGGGAACTGGGAAAGATTCCTGTTTTAAATGCGGGCGACACGGTTATTATCCCGGAATCTGCCGGGCACAAGCTGCAAAGGTTTTTTGGCTTCAATTCTTTATTTACAGTAATAACTGCTGCGGCTTCAGTTGCTTTAATAGTCGATAGACTTGCTCAATAATTAACCTAACTTTTCGCTTAACTTAAAAAGATAAAGAAAAATGAAAAATAATGGATTCAAACCAAGTACAAATGGTCATTCTTCGCGGGAGAATAGTCCGGGCAGTTTGACCTTTCATGATTACCTTGCAATAATGTTTCGCAGTCGCTGGATCATTGCTATAACATTTTTGGGGGTAATGGCAGCAGTTGCATTTTATACCTTTACCACTCCTCCAACTTATCAGGCTTCTACCACTATTATAGTAGATGAGAAAAAGGGTATGGGACAATCTTTATTTGATGTGCCTGGCTTTTCTCAACAGTGGACTTTGATTAATAATCAGGTTGAAATATTAAAAAGTCGCTCGCTAAGTACAGAAGTGATAGAACAGATGAGAAATTCTGGTCATCAAGATTCATTGTGGATACTTCATGGAGAAGAAGGGCCTCGAAAGAACAGAGACATACTTGCAATGTTAAATGCGAGTATCAAAGTATCGCCGATTCGAGATACGGATTTAATTGGCATTACGGTTAAGGCGCCTTCACCGTTTGAAGCAGCTTATTTGGCAAATACGGTCGCTCAGGTATACCAAGGTATGGATCAGGATTTTGGCCGTGGCGAGATTACGCAAGTAGTGAAGTTTCTAGATGAACAGTTAAACAGAAAAGAAGATGACCTGCGAGGCAGCGAGGAAACACTTAAAGGTTTCTTGGAAAATGAAAAAATTGCTTCTCTGAGTGACGAAGCCGCACAGATTGTTGAACAGGGTGCGGCGTTCGAAAGCCTTTATAGAGAGGCTTTAATCGATATTCAAGTTACCGGCAAGCGTCTTAACTATTTAAAAAGCAAATTAGGTAGGAGCAAAGAAACCCTTGAGTATGAATTATCCCGGGTTTCCAGTCCTTTAATTTTTCAACTGCGCAAAGAACTTGCTCATATTGAACGTACAATTGCAGTCTTTACAGCCCAGGGAGTTGGTGAGTCTGACCCACAGGTTAAACGTGAATCGCAAAAACTGGATGCGATAAAAAATCGTTTGACCGAAGAAACCAAAAAGTTGATTGTAGACGGATTGCAGTCAGATGATCCTTTGGCGCAAGCCCAGGAACTCGTTGTTAAAATCCTTGAGGATGAAACGGAAATGGCTGCAATGACTGCAAGAGCAGATGGTCTTGAGAAAGTTGTAAAAAGCTATACTCAAAAACTGGAATCGCTACCTGACAAAAACGTACAGCTTGCGCGTCTTGAAAGAAATAGAAAGGTTGATGAAAATCTGTACATGATGATGCGAGAAAAATATGAGGAATCCAGAATTACTCAAGCCGGACAAATTGGAAAAGTTCGAATTCTTGATGCGGCTGTACCACCTATTATTCCAATTTCACCTAAGAAAAAATTGAATCTAATTGTTGGATTCATCCTGGGACTCGGGTTAGGATTCGCATTGGCATTGTTAAGAGAATATATGGATACTTCAATCCGGCGGATAGAGGATGTTGAGGCACTTGATTTGACGGTGCTGGTGGCTATTCCGGAGATGGATGCTGATTTTAGGGCTGATTTTTTGGATAATAGTACTGGGACCAAAAACGGAAATGGACATTCCGGACCTAATCAAGATGTAATGCGTCTGGTTACGCATTTTAAGCCAAAATCACCGGTGAGCGAAGCGTACAGAACGCTTAGGACCAACCTACAGTTTGCTGATGTGAATAACAAAATTCAGACCATTCTTGTTACTTCCTCTGGTCCCGGGGAAGGAAAATCAACCACAGCCGCTAACCTGGCAATTGCGATGAGCATGCAAGGCGCCAAAACTGTTTTAATTGATGCAGATATGAGAAGGCCGGTTATACACAAGGTATTTGAAGCTGAAAAAGATAAAGGACTTTCAAATATACTTATCGGAAAGCTGAGCATTGAAGATGCCGTGCAGCCGACTCGTATTCAAAACCTGGAAGTTATCACCAGTGGTATTTTGCCACCGAATCCAGCCGAAATGATGGGTTCAACACACATGAAAAGATTTATTGCAGACCTTAAGAAACGATATGATGTCTTGATTTTCGATACGCCGCCTTTAATTGCGGTTACGGATGCAGCAGTCCTTTCTAAAGAAATGGACGGCGTTTTGTTAGTTGTGAAATCTGGTCATACTCACAAGGAAGCTATGATGCGTGGCGTTGACTTATTGAGGAATGTTCGCAGCCGAATTCTCGGTGTGCTGCTGAATAATGTTAGTAGAGAAAATACTTACGGCTCATACTACTATTATTACTACTACCATTACTACGATTACTATGGTCAGGCAAGTAGTAAGAATGGCAAGAATGATAAGAAACAGAAGAAAAAACGCAAAAGTAAAAATGAAAAGTGGGAAGAGGCGTTAAGCCAGAACCAAAACTAAATAAATAAACTCATCAGAATAATAAAACAGGAGGTTTTATAAGATGAGGCCTAAAATTGCAGTAGTAGGGTGCGGGTACTGGGGAAAAAATCTTGTTCGGAATTTCAAGGAGCTGGGCGCCCTGGAGCTTATTTGCGATACTACAAGTCAGGGACTGGAGAAAGCAAATGAGATCGCTCCCGGTGTTAAAACCGTTCAGGACTTTGATGATGTTTTAAAGTCCGGTGTAAATGGCGTTGTTATCGCGACACCGGCAGTCACTCATTTCCCACTGGCTGAAAAAGCGCTGAAAGCGGGAAAAGATGTATTTGTTGAAAAACCATTAGCAGTCAATTATGAAGAGGGCGCTAAGCTGGTAGAGTTAGCGGATGCAAAACAAAGAATGCTGATGGTTGGTCATGTATTGGAATACCATCCCGGTATAAAAAAGCTGATCGACCTAATCCGGGATGATACGCTTGGAAAGATACATTATATTTACTCTAACCGGTTAAGCCTCGGCAAAATCCGTCGTGAAGAAAATATTCTGTGGAGTTTTGCACCGCATGATATAGCAATTATCTTGCGGATTATGGGCAAAATGCCTTTTCAGGTTGTGGTCTCAGGCGGAAGTTATGTTCAGCCTAACATCGCGGACGTAACCATTACCAATTTGCTGTTTGATAATGGTGTACGAGCGCATATTTATGTCTCCTGGCTTCATCCTTTTAAAGAACAGCGTTTGGTTGTTATCGGTTCAAAAAGAATGGCTACTTTCGATGATGTTACAAAGGAGCTGCTGCTTTTCGACCAACGTGTGGAAGTAAAAGAAGGTGAGCCAATTCCAATTAAGGGCGAAGGTGAAATAGTAGAATATGCTTCCAGTGAACCGTTGAAAATGGAATGCCAGGCGTTCCTCGATTCAATAAGTACACGAAACCAGCCATTGACAAATGGCCACAGTGGGCTGCAGGTTTTAAAGGTTCTGCAATGTGCTCAACGTTCCTTGGTGTTGAATGGTCAGCAGGAAACACTACCAATTGAGCGCCGCACAGAAAGTGTGGTTCGCGTTATTGAAGAAGAGGTAAGTGAAGCGAAAGCTATTTCGAAAAAGAACGGTAATCATCAAAATGGTAAAAAGGTAGTTGAAGTCGTATGAGTGATACAAATAATTTTGTTCATCCAACAGCTTTTGTGGATGAGGGCTGCACGATTGGGAAAGGCACCAAAATTTGGCACTACAGCCACGTTCAAAGCTATGCAACAATCGGCGAAGAATGTTCAATTGGACAAAATGTTAATATTGGCAATAATGTTAAAATGGGCAGTTACATAAAAATCCAAAATAATATCTCAGTTTATGAAGGTGTTGAGTTGGAAGATTATGTTTTTTGCGGCCCATCTATGGTTTTTACAAATGTGCTAAATCCACGTTGTGAGTTTCCGCAACGTGGGAGTGAATTTTACCACAAGACACTGGTTAAACGCGGTGCCTCAATTGGAGCAAATGCAACCATTGTGTGTGGTAATACTATTGGCCGGTATGCTTTTATAGGTGCAGGTGCTGTTATAACAAAAGATGTTCCCGATTATGCGCTCGTGGTAGGCAATCCCGGTAGAATCAAAGGCTGGGTATGCCGTTGCGGCACCAAGCTTTTGTTCGATGATCATAATACTGCTTGTAGCAAATGCCAGAGGTATTATGAGCTGAATGACCAAAATGTTATGTGTTTGAGCGATACTGATACTGTAGCAGCCTGTTAATGCCTGCTACAAAGTTGGGTATGAATTCTCTAAATTCAGTGTGTGTTATACTGTCCCCAATATATAAATTCACATTTGGCAAACATTAACTATTAAAATAATTAGGTTCGATTAAAAACTAAAATTATGATGACACAAACTAGACCTCAGATTAACTTTGTTGATTTAAAAGCACAACAAAATTTAGTTCGGAATAAAATTGAAACGCGAATTAACACAGTTCTTGACCACGGTAAATATATCATGGGACCTGAAGTTAAAGAACTTGAAGAAAAACTAAGCGAATATGTTGGTTCGAAATACTGTGTGAGCTGCGCGAGTGGTACCGATGCCTTACTAATGGCATTAATGGCCTACAATGTCGGGCCCGGCGATGTTATTTTTACAACGCCCTTTACCTTTATCGCTACTGCCGAGGTAATATCCTTACTTGGCGCTACACCGGTTTTTGTAGATATCGATCAAGAGACATTCAATATTGACCCTGTTAAACTCCGGGAAACCATTTTCAATAAAATTAATAACAATGGTCATACAAAACCACGTGGAATTGTTGCCGTCGACCTTTTTGGCCAACCGGCTGATTATAATGAAATCAACAAAATTGCCGCAGAGTTTGACTTGTTTGTGATTGAAGATGGCGCGCAATCTTTTGGTTCTGAGTATCAGGGCAAAACTGCTTGCGGTTTAGCCGATATTGGGACTACCTCATTTTTCCCAGCAAAACCGCTGGGTTGTTACGGCGATGGTGGCGCGGTTTTTACAAATAATGAAGAGACCGCAAAGCTGTTAACTTCAATCCGTGTCCATGGAAAAGGTTCGCATAAATATGATAATGCCCGGATTGGTATTAATGGCCGATTGGACACGCTACAGGCTGCAATCTTGCTGGCCAAGCTTGAAATTTTTGATGATGAAATTAGACGAAGAAATGATGTCGCGAACCGTTACTCAGAGTTATTGTCAACGACTCTGAAAACACCGACTGTCAGGCCGGATCGTTCAAGTGCATGGGCACAATATTCAATTCTTGCCGAAGACCGTGACGAAATACTGGCAAAATTAAAAGCCAACAATATTCCTGCTGCTGTTTATTACCCAAAGCCATTACATCTGCAAGAAGCTTTTAGTGCTTTGGGTTATAAAACAGGCGACTTCCCTGTAAGTGAAGAAATGGCAAGTCTTATTTTCAGTTTGCCAATGCATCCTTATTTGGAAAAAGAGCAGCAAGAATACATCGTTTCAGTCATTAATAATTTATAGAGAGAAAAATGAGAATAATTGGAATTATTCCGGCACGCATGGGATCGAGTCGATTCCCCGGTAAGCCGATGCGAGAAATTCATGGGTATCCCATGGTTGGTCACGTTTACAGTCGAAGCAAGATGAGTCCAATATTGGATGACCTCTACGTGGCTACATGTGATCAGGAAATTGCCGATTTTGTCTCAAGTATTGGTGGGAAATCTGTCATGACATCGGACTCACATGAGCGGGCGACTGAGCGCACCGCAGAGGCATTGATACAAATTGAAAAGATGACGGGGCAGAAAGCTGATATTGTCGTGATGATCCAGGGCGACGAGCCGATGCTGGCACCTGATATGATCGGGGAGAGCGTCCAGCCGTTGCTGGAAAATCGATCTGTTAAGGTGACCAACCTGCTGGGGAGGATTGAAGATGAGGCTGAGTTCGAAAATCCGAATGAAGTAAAGGTGGTTGTCGATCAGAACAATTTTGCAGTCTATTTTTCAAGAGAACCGATTCCGAGCGGAAAAAAGACATCAGGTATTTTTGATAAATACAAACAAATTTGTGTCATCGGGTTCAGGCGGGATTTTCTTCTCGAGTTTGTTGAGCTGGCTGCAACGCCATTGGAAAAAGTGGAATCTATAGATATGCTGCGCGTTATTGAGCACGGACATAAAGTGAAAATGGAACCAACGAAGCATTGCGTTTACAGCGTTGACACTGAGGAAGATTTAAGGCATGTCGAGAAGTTGATGGAACATGATCCACTGCTGGGAGAATATTCGAATATGAGTGTTGCTGAAATCGCGGAGGTCGCAGTTGTATGATTTCTAATGGAAAGAAAACAACACCCGCAAAATGGAAGGCGCTTATTTCAGCTCCTTACATGCAGCCGGTTATTGAAGAGTTTAGCAATGTGTTCTCCGATAATGATGTTGAAATCGTGCTTCCGGTTGTCGAGGAACGATTAAGCGAAGAGGAACTCTTGCGTTATGTTGACGACATAGATGGCGTTATATGCGGCGATGATTGCTTTTCCGAGCGCGTCTTAAAAGAGACATCGCGGTTGCGGGTTATTTCAAAATGGGGAACCGGTATAGATTCTATCGACAAGCAAGCCGCTGAAAAGTTGGGAATCAAGGTGTACAATACGCCTGATGCGTTCAGTAAACCGGTCGCAGACACAGTCATGTCGTACATCCTTTGCTTTGCACGCAATCCCATTCTGCTCAACTCAAACATGAGACAACAACAGTGGCAGAAAGTAAATGGTATCTCGTTAGAAGAGTGTACCCTTGGGGTAGTTGGTGTGGGAGATGTCGGCAAACAAGTTGTACGACGGGCGGTTGCATTTGGAATGACCGTCCTTGGTAATGATATCATCGATATTGACAAGAAGTTTATCGCAGAAACCAATCTGCAGGTGGCATCAAAAGATGTTCTTTTGCGTGACGCTGATTTCATCAGCATAAATTGTGATCTTAATCCCACAAGCTTTCATTTGATCAGCAATTCGGAATTTAGCAGCATGAAAGAGAATGCAGTCTTGATCAACACAGCGAGAGGCCCAATCATTGATGAAACTGCATTGGTGCAGGCGCTCAAGGGTAAGAAGATTGCCGGGGCTGCTTTGGATGTATTTGAAACAGAACCGTTGCCCCTGGACAGTCCTCTGTTCGATTATGAAAATGTATTGCTTTCGCCCCACAATGCGAATTCGAGTCCGCGCGCATGGGGTTTCGTTCATGAGAATACTATCAGGAATTTATTCAAAGGATTGGGAATCAAGAATTACTCTAAGATGGAGTTATAAAACATGAAAACCGTGCATCCTGAGACATCCATAGTCATAAGAACTTTTAATGAAGAATCCAGCCTTCCGGCTCTCATGAAGGCGATCGCAACTCAAACATATCAAGACTTTGAAACGCTTGTGGTCGATTCAGGTTCTTATGATAGAACAACCTTGATCGCACAAGAGTTTGGCGCCCGACTCATCAAAATTAACAGCGAAGATTTCACATTTGGTTATTCCCTGAATGTCGGGATAAAAAATGCAAATGGAAAATATATCGTGATCGTTTCAGCGCACACCGAGCCTCTGGACGATACCTGGCTTGAAAAGCTCATCGCCCCGCTCAAACGCAGCGATGTGGCAATGACCTATGGCAAACAAGTTGGCAATGAGATATCCAAATACAGCGAAATTCAGGATTTCAAACGAACCTACGGAAATGAGCCGCTGGAATTGACTAATGGCAGCTATTTTGCAAACAATGCCAACTCTGCCATTAATAAGAATCTCTGGGAGGAACATCCGTTTGATGAGTCTCTCGCAGGCCTGGAAGATTTGGAATGGGCGCAACATTGGACCCATCGGGACTACAAGATCGTCTATGAGCCGCAGGCAGGCATCTACCACATACATGACGAAAGCTGGCGGCAAGTTTACCGACGCTTTTTCCGTGAGGCAGTGGCGGCGCATATCATCGGCATCAAGAATACTGTGCATATCCCGGGTATTTTCTTTGATGAGATTAGCTTGACGCTGCGAGATGTAGTTCGTTCACTTAGAGATAGAGTTGCCTTGAAATCCTTCTATCCGATTCTGGCATATCGCACGATGAAATACCTGGCTACTTTCATGGGCATAGTCAAAGGTAAGATGACTGTAACAAATGTTGAGGGCAGGCAGAGTCTCTATTTTTCTAATAAGAGTAGTGCTGTCATTTTTCACGAGCCGGGACGTGCAACTATTGAGCAAGTTGATACCCCAACTCCCAATCCCAGCGAGGTTCTAATCAAAGTTGCCTATGAAGGTGTTTGTGGCACTGATTTGGAAATTTATCACGGAAACCTTGGCTACTATAAAAATGGTATGGCCAGTTACCCGATTGTTCCCGGGCATGAGCTATCCGGCTGGGTCACTCGAGTTGGCGCAAATGTGAAAGACCTGGAAGAAGGGGATCGGGTCGTCGTAGAATGTATTCAAAGTTGCGGGAAATGTAGTCAATGCAAGAATAATAACTGGATCGCTTGCGAGCAACGTAAGGAAGTAGGAGTGATGCGGTTGAACGGCGGTTATGCGGAGTACATTGTCACCCCGGCGAGGTTCGTTCACAAAATTCCTGAGAAGCTGGATATGAAAAAGGCAGCGTTGTGTGAGCCGCTGGCGGTTGTGATTAAAGGCGTAAAGAAGCTTGAAAAGGTGGTTGCTGATGTCAACGGTGAAGGGAATAAAAAGTACGTAGTGATCGGAGCCGGACCTATCGGACACTTTTGTGCAAAGTTACTGGCAATGAACAATAAAAAAGTACTGGTTTTTGATCGGCATTCGAAACGTCTCGAGTGCTTCTCTGACCCGCTTATTGAAATCGAACCTGATCTTGAAAAGATATGTCAGGAATCTATTTTCGTCGAAGCCACCGGTGACCCCAATATTCTTCATAAATTAGTAGAGGGAAGCCCGGCAGGTTCCATTTTCCTGCTATTGGGATTGCCTTACTCGCGTAGAGAATTTGATTTTCAAAATATCGTTGCTTTCGATAAAACCATTATCGGCTCCGTTGGGAGCAGTTTCGATGATTTCGATGCTGCCCTGGAGATTCTGCCGGGAATTGATACCGAGCCTTTCCTCCAAAATATCATTCCCTTATCTGACTTTGAAAAAGCCTGGGAGAGTTGCAAGCAAGGTCAATACCTCAAGACGATTTTGGAAGTGAATTCGGATCAATATGACCTCAGTGGAGCTGGTCATGAGTAACCAAGCTATCTTATGAAAGGTGAATCGAATGAACGATAAACTTAAACTCATATCTGAAAAATCCTTTGAGACCTTGCTCAGTGATTATTTCACAAAGAGCAGTGAGGCCATCAAAGGTGTTAGTCAAAATTTAAATCTGATTAAGAGTATGGCTATGGGGATTTATATGAGTCAGTTAAATGGAGGGAATCTGCTCGTTTGCGGCAATGGCGGTTCATGTTCTGACGCAGAACATTTTGTTGGTGAGATGACTTGTACGTTCAAAGATCGTGATCGGCGTGCATTCTCAGCTGTGTCCTTATCGGGTAGTGCTGCGGAGATGACTGCCTGGTCCAATGATTTTGGATTCGATTCCTATTTTTGCCGGCAAGTCGAGGCCATTGGTCGTCCCGGTGATATTCTTGTTCTGATTTCTACATCAGGGGGAGATCGTTCAACAGGTGGTTCAATGAACGTTGTGAAAGCCGCAGAAAAGGCGCTAAAAATGGGCATCAAGTGTTATGCGCTCCTTGGTAAAGAGGGTGGTGAACTCAGCAAAATAGTGTCTGATAATATTAAAGTTCCCTCACTTGTGACCTCTCATATCCAGGAGGCACATATTTCTATTATTCATGCCATTTGTTTGCTGGTCGACGAATGGGAAAAATTGGGGAAGAGTGGTGAGGTGAACGGTCATGAACAAGCTGTGCCCTACACAATGGATACCTTTACAGATAATTAAATTATGAGTATGTTAAATAGAGCAATATTTTTAGATCGCGATGGCGTTATCAATATTGATAAAGGACATGTCCATAAACAAGAAGACTTTGTGTTTTGTGAGAACATTTTTGATATATTGCGGGCATTTCAAAGTAAGGGATTTTTAATAGTCATAATTACCAATCAAGCGGGTATTGCAAAGAAATATTATACAACAGATGTCTTTCAAAGTCTAAACAGTTGGATGGTAAACGAGCTCCGGAAGCAGGAAATAACAGTTACCAACGTATATTTTTGCCCTCATCATCCGGAGCATACAGGTACTTGTAATTGTCGTAAACCGGAACCCGGTATGATTTTTCAGGCAAGAGATGAATTGAATATTGATTTGTCAGAATCCTTGTTAATCGGGGATAAAATATCTGATATTAAAGCGGGTAAAAATGCGGGAATAAAAAACAATGTTTTGATAAATAAAGTCCCATTGCAAGGTGCAGACTATGAACACTACTTTGAAAATCTGAATGAATTTAATTTACATTCTTTGCCCGTTGAATCTCTCTTCCAGGAAGCGAATAAGGTGCTTGCATGAATGATATGATCGTTTTAGCCGGTGGTTTCGGGACTAGAATTCAATCAGTTTCGAAAAGTATCCCCAAGTCACTACTGCCTGTTGGTAATAAAGTATTCCTTGATTATATTATGGATTGGCTGGCTGAATATGAAATAAAAAGGGTCGTATTAAGCCTCCACCATAAGTCTGATCAATTTTTATCATACATTAAGAATCACAAATATGATTTTGAAATTATACCCATTATTGAACCTGAGCCATTGGGTACCGGCGGTGCGGTTAAATATGTTCTGGAAAATATTGAAATCTCAAACCCTTTTGGTGTCGTTAATGGCGACACTTTATTTGACTTTGACCTTACGGATATGTCCAATACTTTTGATAGGCTGAATTGTTCGACTATGATTGGCCTATCTCATGTTAGCAGACCCGATAGGTTTGGTACGGTTCGGTTTGATGAAAATACAAATCTTGCATTATCCTTTGATGAAAAAATCATTGGTGGCTCCGGCTGGATAAATAACGGCTGCTATATTTTTAATACCGATGTTTTTAGTAAATTTGATGGCGCGTTTTCAATTGAGAAGGATTTTTTTCCGGAACTTGTAAAGGCAAAAAAACTATCTGTTCATCCTGTTCGGGGGAAATTTCTGGACATAGGCGTTCCGGCAGCTTATAATAGTATTGTAGAAAATTTATATTAGGGAGATTAAAAAATGGAAATTGAAATTCAAGGCAGAAAAATTGGCGACGACCATCCAACATTCTTTATCGCTGAAGCTGGCGTTAATCACAACGGTTCTTTGGATTTAGCTCTGCAATTGGTAGATGTAGCTGCTGAGGCAGGTGCCGACGCTGTTAAATTTCAGACATTTAAGACCGAAAAAATTATTACCCGGGACGCACCAAAGTCAACTTATCACATTCAGACGACTGGCGGCGACAAAAAGCAAACCTGGTTCGAGCTGCTAAAAACACAGGAATTGTCCTCTGAAATGCACCGGGCTATTATCAGCCGCTGTAAAGAAAAAAATATTATCTTTCTCAGCACGCCTTACGATGAGGAAAGCGCAGATTTGCTATATGACCTGGGAGTTCCGGCTTACAAAACTGCTTCGACAGATACCAATAATACACCGCTACTTCGTCACATGGCGCGTAAAGGGAATCCAATGATTATCTCCACTGCAATGTCAGATATGAGCGAAGTCGAACTTGCAGTTGCAGCAGTACGCGCAGAGGGCCTGAACGATATTGTGGTCACACAATGTACAGGAAATTACCCTTCAAGATTGAAAGATTCAAACCTTAGAGTGATGAAAACTTATCGGGAAAAGATGAACTGCCTTGTGGGATATTCGGACCACACCCCTGAGTTAATAAATCCGGTGGCAGCGACTGCCTTAGGCGCTTGTGTCTATGAAAAACATTTCACTCTGGATAAATCTCTACCCGGCCCGGACCATCGAATGTCACTTAACCCGGAAGGGCTTGCGGAAACTATCGATTATATTAGAAAGACAGAATCGGTTTTAGGAAGCAGCTACAAACAAGTACTGCCGGACGAAAAAGAAAATCAAGGAAAACTCAGAAAGAGCCTTATTCCAAATATAGACTTGCATAAAGGGGAAGTCATTAAAGTTGACATGGTTTCCATAAAGCGCCCCGGATTTGGACTTGCTCCGGACCGCTACGAGGATGTGATTGGGAAGACTGTTTCCAAGGAAATTAAAGCAAATGTACCTTTACAATATGATGACATAATATGGGAGGACAAATAATATGAAAACCATGGCGCCAGAGGAATTCACGAAACCGGAATTTGAAAGCAAACTTGTTGAAGTCAGAAATCTGGAATCGCAAAAACATCACCAAAACGATATGTATAGAAAGCCTTTGCAGAATAAAAGAAAGGATGCGGTTTGCGAAATAATGAAAGCCAATATGAGCGGGAAGACATTTCTCGACGTTGGTTGTGCGGAAGGTTTGTATTGTAATTATGCATTGGAATACGGCGCCAAAGCTGCCACAGGCATCGATGTTGTTCCTAAAAAAATTGAGAATGCCAGAAAACAATTCCCGGAATGTAATTTTAAGGTTGGCGATGTTTTAGATTTAGATTTACAAAAACGTTTTGATGTTGTTTTATGCAGTGAAGTTCTTCAGCATTTAGTGGACTACAAAAAATGTTTAACTGGAATGATAAACATTTTGTCAGATGATGGTCTACTTATCCTTACAACGCCAAATCTGGCCGGAGAAAATGGACACGAGTTTGCTAAAATAAATCACACTTCTGAGGCGGCTGAGTTATTTAAAGAAATTGGCGGCGCAAGTTTTGGCAAACAGAACGCGATATGGAAATTTAACACCAGACAATTTGCTGATGAGATAGCAGAAGAATATAATCTGGTTTTGAGCGACTTTGTAAAAATAGGCGCAGAACCATTGCCTCATCAAACCAAAGAACAGGCTCAAAATATTTTTACTGTGTTCACTTTTAGCAGACAAAAATAGTGGATTCTAATTCAAAACTTTATGTCTCAACGACTTTCGTGCCGGATAAGTTGTCGGTAGAGGAAGCGTTAATCCAATGTGGTGAAGTTTCAGTTTCTAATGTTGAGCTTGGCGCAAATCATATTCATGAAAATAGCTCATCTATTATCAAGAAATACGATTTTGATTTTTTGGTGCATAATTATTTCCCAATACCAGAAGACGATTTTGTGGTGAATATTGCATCTGAAGATAATTCAATACGCGAAAAAAGTATTAACCATGTCAGGAATGCCATAGATTTTTGCTGCGAAGAAGGCTGTAAATTATACACATTTCATCCAGGCTTCACAATTAACCCCATCAGTTCCGGACAGGGTACAAAGAATTATGATTTTAAGTGGGGCAAAAACGTTGTTGATGACCACTCCTACGAAATGGCCATCAATAATATGTATAAATCTCTGGCCGAATGCGTGAAGTATGCAAGCAAGTCAAACATCAGAATCGCAATAGAAACGGAGGGCTCTTTTCAAAAAAGTGAGTTTTTGTTAATGCAGCGGCCTGAAGAATATGAGAAATTATTTGAAGAGTTTAACCCTGATGACTTGGGGATAAATCTCAACATTGGCCATCTGAACCTAGCTGCAAACGCTTTTGGTTTCTCAAAACAGGACTTTGTGGATTCTGTCGCTGATTATATCGTGGCGATGGAGATGAGCCACAATGACGGTGAAGTGGATCAACATTTACCTTTGGAAGCGGAGACATGGTACTGGCCCATCATATTTGATGAACGGTTCAACAAAGCGTACAAGATAATGGAGTATAGAAACACTGACATCAAGGCCATTGCCGAGAATATAACATTGTTCAGAGAAATGGAACATGAATTTTAGAAATATAAACAAGGTTATTTTCTCCCCTGGCACATCTATAAAAGATGTTATGGAACGTTTCAATGATACTGCGATTCTGACAGGCGGCAAGGGATTCGGCATGATTGTAAATGAAGGCCGGGAGTGTACCGGCGTGATCACCGAAGGTGATATTCGTGGTGCGCTACTTTCCGGGTTTGGCATGGATGAGCCCGTAACAAATGTGATGAATAAGGATTTTGTTTCAGCAGAAACCGGTGATAACTGGCATAGCATTTTACGCCAGTTCGATCATGGCGTGAAACAAATCCCTCAACTTGATAAAAATAAGAAGCCTAAAGACTTATATATTTATGAAACTTTTTCAGCCACCACCAGATCCATACCACACATAATACGGGCGCGTGTGCCTGTGCGGGTTAGCTTTTCCGGAGGTGGAACAGATTTGAGCCACTATATCAACAAACAGCCTACGGCCGTGCTGAGCTCTACCATTAATAAATATTGCACTGCCTCAGTACTGATTCGACAAGACCAGGAGATACACATTACCAGCAAGGATATGGGGGTTTCCTATCGTGCGCATAGTATTAATGATATCGCGTATGGCGATTCATTGGATCTAATAAAGGCTACGGTAAAAGTTATGCGGCCGTATTTTGGTTTCGACCTGGAAACTCTTGCTGAGTTTGAACCTGGCACCGGCCTTGGGGGATCTTCGGCTGTGGTAGTAGCAGTTTGCGGCGCCCTGAACTATTTTCGTGACGAACACCATCTGGATCTTTACCATATAGCTGATTTAGCCTATCAGGCTGAACGGATTGAATTGGGCATTGAAGGCGGCTGGCAAGACCAGTACGCCACAGCATTTGGAGGATTCAATTGGATCGAATTCCGCCAAAACGAGGTAGTGGTAAATCCCCTGCGCATCCATCGGGATACTTTGTTAGAGCTGGAATACAACCTCATGATGTTTCGTGTTGGCAATTTGCATGATTCGAGTAAAATTCAGAAGCAGCATTTGACGGATATGAAAAGTAACGAGAATGCGAAGGCAGAGCAATATGCCCAAATGAGAGAAATGGCAATAGAAATGAAAGAGAGTTTATTGAAAAATAAACTGAAACGATTCGGCGATTTGTTGCACAGTTCGTGGGAATTGAAGAAGGTTATCAACAATCGGGTATCGACTCCACAAATCGAAGAATGCTATGAAACAGCCAGAGATTTAGGCGCATTGGGTGGCAAGCTCCTGGGAGCGGGCGGCGGTGGCTATCTTCTCATTTATGCTTCATCCTTGTATCAGAAAGCAATTCAACAGGCCCTGGAGGAAAAAGGGGCAAAGCTGGAGCGTTTCAAGTTTGGCAGTAAAGGTCTGGAAGTGTGGTCCACACCACGCTAATTAATAATAAACGAGGAATCTATGAGTAAAGAACGAACAGTTTTAGTTACAGGCGGCGCCGGATATATTGGCTCTGTATTGGTGCCCCAACTTCTTCGGTCGCGATGCAAAGTTACCGTGCTGGATAATTTCATGTATGGACAAGCCAGTCTGTTGGATGTCTGCCATCATCCTAATCTAAATATAATTACAGGCGATGTCAGAGACAAAAATCTGTTCAAAGAACAAGTCTGCCGGAATGAAACCATTATACCCCTGGCGGCCATTGTGGGGGGACCTGCCTGCAATAAAGACCAACCACTCGCCACTCAAGTTAATCAGGAACAAGCAGCGGATATCGCGGAGTGGACTTCTGATGAACAAAGGGTACTTGCGCCGATCACCAATAGCGGCTATGGCATCGGGCAGAAGGGAATTTATTGTGATGAAAAGTCACCACTAAAACCCATTTCTCATTATGGGAAAACCAAGGTCAAGGCTGAACAAATCCTGCTGGATCGTGGCAACGCTGTCACTTTTCGGTTGGCCACGGTTTTTGGTGTAGCCCCTCGCATGCGTATGGATCTGTTGGTGAATGATTTTGTGTATCGCGCATATAACGATCGTTCCATCGTTCTCTTTGAATCACATTTCAAACGAAATTATATTCATATTCGGGATATTGCCAATGTTTTTCTTTTTGGTATGGAGAATTATGAAAAACTAAAGGGCGAACCATTTAATGTTGGCCTCAGTGACGCAAACCTTTCAAAAAAAGAATTGTGTGATAAAATAAAAGAATACCTGCCGGACTTTCATATTCTTGAATCTGAAATTGGAAAAGACCCCGACCAAAGAGATTATATTGT
>JAJDAE010000059.1 GCA_029262035.1 Candidatus Zhuqueibacterota bacterium | reverse complement strand
GAATCAGGACAGTCTTGAGATTACGCTGCGGGATAAAAAGGCATGCTACTTTTCACGTTCCCGCCAAAAGCTGTGGTTGAAAGGGGAGACCAGCGGGCATTTCCAACATGTCAAATCTATAAAGTACGACTGCGATGCTGACACCCTCCTCCTCGAAGTTGAGCAGATCGGCGCCGCTTGTCATACAGGTGAGTACAGTTGTTTTTATCGTGATCTAGGTAGCATCTAATTTAACTATCCCTGCCACTCCAAAATTCGGTCGATTGTATCGACAGAAATCGGATGATATTTTGGCCGGGCTTTTTGATAGATAAATTTTGCAAAGGCGACCATTTCCGGCTGTTCATACATTTTTTTGTAAATCGGTTTCAGAAATTTACGCCGTCCCATGCTGGTGAGAAATGCTTCAATTGCCGGGTATGCCGGTTCGTACTGATTCTCAATAACGCGCAATAGCCATTCATGTTTGATTTCGGAATTGCCGGTCTCGGTAAACCCAAACCACTCTTCCAACTCAGCCATTTGGTCGCGGTTCATTCCTTTGGGTAGGTTGCGTAGAAAATGCAGCCACTGGTGTGTTGTCCAATTATCGGTTTCAAGTTTGCTGGCAGGTATCCCCTTGCCCCAGGTTTCGATTTGCGCTTCAACTTTTGTAAACGCATCGGATTCCACTTTGACGACATTTTTTGGTATTCCGGGACCGTAAATCCACGCTTGTATATTCAGGCTGTCCAGCAATGCCTTGTCAGAAATTTGAGATTCAAAGTATGAAATAAACTTATCCGAAGTCATAGTTTTAAACGCATATTTTTTGAAATATTCATTCACAAAGCTATCCCACTTTTCCCTGCCCAATTTTGCTTCGATTGTTCGGAGTAAAAAGTGCCCTTTGTCGTAAGGAATACCGGCTTCCCATTCATCCGGGTCACGGTCTTTTAAATTCATTTGCAGGTGGGTGTCGCTGCTGTCATAGCCCAGTATTTCCATCGCTTTAACCATGTCCTGGTAGCCCAGCGAAGCCAGCATATCGGCGTAATCCTTGCCGTATAACTCTTCCATAATACGGTGCTCAAGGTAGGTAGTAAAACCCTCGTTGATCCAGAAGTCATTCCAGTTGGCGTTGGTGACCAGGTTCCCGGACCAGGAGTGTGCCAATTCATGCGCTATGATAGAAACCAGCGATTTATCGCCTGCTAAAACCGTGGGGGTTAAAAAGGTGAGCCGTGGATTTTCCATGCCACCATAAGGAAAGCTCGGCGGCAGCACGATCATGTCATAGCGCTCCCATTGGTACGGGCCGTAAAGCTTTTCCGCTGCTGCGATCATTTTTTCAGTGTCTTCAAATTCTTTAGCCGCTTTATTGATGACAGATGGTTCGGCGTAAATACCACTACGCTCCCCAAGCGTTTGAAATTCGAGATCTCCGACGGTAAGTGCCAGCAAGTAGGATGGAATCGGCTGAGTCATCTTAATTTCATAGACGCCATCGATGGTTTTTTTAGTTGGATTTTCAGCGCTCATCAGAGCCAACAAGCCGGGCTCGGTTTTAATTTTTGCTGAATAAGAAAAACGAACACCGGGCGTGTCCTGACAGGGAATCCAGGAACGTGCATGAATGGCTTGCGATTGTGTAAATAAAAATGGGGCAATACCATCGGCAGTCTGTGGCGGCTCAAGCCATTGTAGTGCGGCTGCGCCTGCTGTTGTTTCATATTCAATTGTTACTTTTTTTGTGTTAGATTTTATTCTCACCGATAGCGGTTGGCCGAGAAATTCTACGCTTTCCCCGAGCTTGAAGTTTGTGCTTTGTGCATCATCTATAAAAGCATCGATGATATTCAAGCCGCGGCTATCGAGAAGCAATTCCCTTGCACCGGTCTTATTTTCGATGGTCAGCACAGCATTCCCCGATATAATTTTGTTGGCGAAATCAACATTTAAATCCAAATCGATATGTTTTACAACAACATCATTCGGATTGGAAAATGAATGCACATCTTCGGAAAATTCAGGCTTTGGGTTTGTGCAATTTTGAAAAATCATAATCAAAAAAGTTAGGGTAGAAAAAAGGATGAAAAAACGAGTGTTCATGAGTACGCTCCATGCGATTTAAATTTATCAAAATAAAAGGTTTGAAACCAAAAATATAGTATTGTGCTTTGCGAAGTGCAAGGAAAATATGACCAAAGGTTTCTGAATGCTTGATTTTATGGGAATGTTTTTTAAATTTGGTTTAGTTAAATAGTTGTTACAAATAACGTTTGCGTTCAATTTTAGATTAAATAATTACGAACCTGATGGTATGCGGATTTGTTTTATATTCGATGATTAAAAATGAGTTATAACGGTACTGAATTGGTAAATGAAATCCGGGCTTGCGTAGAAAGTATCGGAGCCGAAATTATAAATATTCGCCGCGATTTTCACCAATATCCAGAATTAAGTTGGGTTGAAGTAAAGACTGCGAAAAAATTGGCTTCTATTTTTAATGAGCTTTCGATTGATGTAGAAACCGATATTTGTAAAACGGCAGTTGTTGCTAATTTAGCTGGCAACAAAAGTGGAAAGACCCTTGCTATCCGTGCGGATATGGATGCATTACCAATCCATGATGCGAAAGATGTGCCGTACGCATCCAGGATTCCGGGTGTGTTGCATGCATGTGGACATGATTGTCACATGGCAATGGCAATTGGCGTGGCAAAAGTTTTGAAGAAATTGAACATTGAGTTGCCTGGTGACATTCGATTTATTTTTCAACCCTGCGAGGAAGCCATCCCAAGCGGCGCACATGAATTGATGAAAGCCGGCGTTATGGACGGCGTCGATGGGATTCTCGCTTTCCATGTGGACCCTGAAGTTGAAGTTGGTAAAATTGGGTTGCGCAACGGTATTATGACTGCGCATTGCACAGAGTTTCAGTTAACAATTCACGGTAAAAGTGGACATGCGGCGCGACCACATCAGGCAATAGATACGGTTTATTTATGCAGCCAAATATTGGCAGCTCTTTACAGCATTGTTGGCAGCCGTAAAAACCCATTTATGCCTGCTGTTTTAACTATTGGTCATGTTGATGCCGGTTTTAAGGCCAACGTGATCCCGGATAATGCCTATATCGCCGGGACAATTCGGACATTGGATGATAATTCTCTCGAGGAAATTACAAGCCAGCTCGAAGAAACAGTGCATGCACTTACCAGAGCAGCGGGCGGTCATTATCAGATTGAATTTCTGACACCTGTTCCTTCCGTTTACAATCACCCGGATATGATTGGTTTGATTGAAGATGTGGCGGGAAAAGTATTGTCGTCAGAACAGATTGTGAAAGTTGAAAAAGTTAGCATGGGTGGCGAAGATTTTTCATGGTATCTTGAAAAGGCACCCGGTGCTTTGATTCGTCTTGGCTCTAGAAAACCGGACGCCGAAGTTACTTATTTACATACAAGCAGGTTTGACATCGATGAAAAAGCATTGCTACTTGGTGTAAACCTGATGACACTTTTGGTGTTGAAATATTTTCTCGGCGATAAACTTGATTTATAATAACCTATTTATTTGCAATTGACTCCTGATGACCGACAAAAATAAAAACTTGGGAGATAAGTTAATTTCTTTTCTGAAAGAGCAGCATTTGATTTCTCGTGCCCAGAAAATTATACTTGCGGTCTCCGGCGGGTTGGATTCGGTTACCATGTTGGCTTTGTTTTTTGAAATTGAGGATGAACTTGGTATTGAATTGTCCGTTTTACATTTAAATCACGGACTAAGGGGAGAGGAGTCTGATGATGATCAGGCTTTTGTCAAAGAGTTGGCTGAGCAATATAAACTGCCGTTTTTTTCAAAAACAGTCGATACGCTGACATTTAAGAAAAAAAACAAACTCTCGTTAGAGGATGCCGCACGTAAATTACGATATAAGTTTTTCGAAGAAACTCTGAGCAATGTTGACGCCGATTCGCTTGCCACTGCCCATACGGCAGATGATCAAGCAGAAACAGTTATAGACCATTTTTTACGTGGTTCCGGTATGCTTGGGCTGGCTGGAATGAAAACAAGGCGTGATTGCTATATTCGCCCCATGTTATGTTTTTCCCGGACTGAACTCGAAACATACTCAAGTCAAAAAAAACTTGTCTATCGCGAAGATAGTTCAAATCGGGATTTGAATTTTAAGAGGAATAGAATTCGTTATGAGCTTATCCCATATTTAAAAAAGAATTTTAATTCTAAGATTGGCGCCACGCTAAATCGTAGTGCGAATATTTTTCGGGATACTGAAAATCACCTTAAGGCAGTTGCAAAAGAAGCCTGTAAGTCATTGGTTTCTTTACAGAAAAAAAGTGAAATATATCTTGAAATTGAAGGATTTTTAGATTATAATATCCAGATTCGGAATTATATTCTGTTCGCCTGTTTTGAATTACTAAGAATAGATCGTGACAAACTGGATTACGGTAAACTGTATAAAATAAATAAACTAATTGAAAAACGGGATATTGGTAAAAAGTTTCCAATTGATACTACATTTCATCTGTGGGTAGATCGGGAAGTTGTTGTGATTTCTGAAAGAGAGATTCGACCGTTAAAAAAAATTGAAGTTAATCTTAAACTTAAAAAGTCAACAAGATATCAGGATTGTCAATTTAATTGGTCGTTGGTAAAAACGGAAACAGATATAGTTTTCGATACGAATAAAAATATTGAGTATTTTGACTATGATAAAATTGGCACCAAACTTAGCATAAGACCGGCGTATCCTGGGGATTATTTCATTCCATTGAATTTAAACGGTAAAAAAAAGATTTCTGATTTTTTTACCGATAATAAGGTTCCACTAAGGGATCGTAGAAATGTTGCTATTCTTGAATCAGGAGACCAGGTTGTCTGGGTATGTGGCCATCAGATCGACGATAGATTTAAAGTGAATTCGAAAACGAAAAAGATATTGAAAATGGAGATGAAAGGGTAAATTGGTGCCGGACGAAACACAAGTATTTTTTGATAGTGGTGATGAGAAGGTTTTATTGTCAAAAGAGGCTATTGATAGTAAAGTAAAAGGGTTGGGCCAAGAAATTTCGAACGACTACGAAGGTCTATCTCCGATTTTAATTGGCGTATTAAATGGAAGTTTTATTTTTTGTGCAGATTTATTTCGAAGTATCACCATTGATTGTGAAGTCGATTTCATTAAGATTTCAAGTTATGGTGACGCGATGCAGACTTCCGGAGAGGTTAAATTAAAAAAAGACGTTGACGCTCACTTAAAAAATCGGCATGTAATAGTTGTTGAAGATATTGTGGACTCAGGATATTCTGTTAATTATCTTCGGGAACGACTCGGAAAAGTGGAACCAAAATCATTAAAATTTGTATCTTTGTTGGTAAAAGAAGGAACAGCGCGTGTTGATTATTCAATCGACTATGTTGGGTTTAATATTCCGGACCGCTTTGTTGTTGGGTATGGATTGGATTATGCGCAAAAGTTTCGTAACTTACCAGCCGTTTATCTAATGGAATAGAATTGTGATAAATCATAACGAGGAATAAAATACTTTGAGTAAGAATAATCAGAAAAAGTCTAAGCGCCCCGGTTTAAATAAACCCAAAAAAGACGAAAACTTTCAGTGGAAAAAAGCGACGAGAACGCTAACTTTTTGGTTAATTATAATCATAGTTTCCATCTGGATTTCTCAAAGATTTAGCTTTGAAGAAAAAAGCGCGTTGGACATTAGTTATACCGAATTTGTAAAACATCTTGAAAATAAAGAAATTGAAGAAGCGATAGTCGAGGGCAAAGAGTTCCAAGGTAAGTTGCGGGCTGAAGCTGCACATAACGTTGCCGGTAAGCGCGTTGTCTACAGTCGGTTTAAAGCGACTTTGCCTGAAGCTCCCGATGATGAAACAGCCAACAAGTGGATCAAGGAGTATGAAGTTGCTCTTGAGTTTAAGCAGATTTCTCACGATTGGTGGGATTACGTTTTTAATCTGTTGCCATGGATTCTCTTTGGTGTACTTTGGATTTTCATTCTTCGGAGAATGCAAGGTGGCGGCGGTGCAAAAGGAATTTTTTCTTTTGGAAAGTCACGCGCCAAGCTTCTGACTGAAAATCAGGCAAAAGTTACTTTTGATAATGTTGCCGGTGCGGATGAAGCCAAACAGGAATTACGTGAAATTATTGAATTCCTGAAGGATCCCGATAAATATCAAAAGCTAGGCGGTAAAATTCCAAAAGGCGCTTTACTACTGGGTCCTCCCGGAACTGGTAAAACTCTACTTGCGAAAGCAGTTGCCGGTGAAGCGGGTGTACCATTTTTTAGCATGTCCGGTGCAGATTTTGTTGAAATGTTTGTTGGAGTTGGTGCTTCGCGTGTACGCGACCTTTTTGAGCAGGGCAAAAAAAATGCGCCTTGTATTATTTTTATTGATGAAGTAGATGCTGTCGGGCGGCATCGTGGCGCGGGGCTTGGTGGTGGACATGATGAGCGCGAACAAACCTTAAATCAGCTTCTGGTTGAAATGGATGGCTTTGAGTCGAACGAGGGTGTGATTCTAATCGCAGCCACTAACAGACCGGATGTGCTTGATCAAGCCTTATTACGACCGGGACGCTTTGATCGCCAGATTGTGGTCGACCGTCCGGATGTTCGTGGGCGAGAAGGTATTCTCAAAGTACATTCCCAGAATATTCCAATTGCAAAAGATGTGGATCTTAAGACCCTTGCAAAAGGCACACCGGGATTTTCCGGTGCCGACTTGGCAAATCTGGTAAATGAAGCTGCGCTTTTGGCCGCTCGTTTTAACAAAAAAATTGTTGAAATGGACGATTTTGAATACGCCAAAGATAAAGTAATGATGGGCGCTGAACGAAAGAGTATGCTGATTACCGAGGATGAAAAGCGCATGACTGCTTATCATGAAGCGGGACACGTTCTTGTTGCCAAGTTTACGAAAAGCGCCGATCCGATTCATAAAGTGACGATTATTCCACGAGGAAGAGCTCTTGGCGTAACAACGTCACTTCCCATAGATGAAAAACATAGTCATTCTAAAACATATTGCGAAGGCATGCTGGTACATCTTTTGGGAGGACGTGCTGCCGAAAAAGTGGTTATGAATGAATTGACAACTGGCGCCGGTAATGATATTGAGCGTGCCACTGGGCTTGCCAGAAAAATGGTCTGCGAATGGGGAATGAGTACAAAACTCGGGCCATTAACATTTGGTAAGCAAGATGAAGAGATATTTATTGCACGTGAAATCCACAAACATCAGGATTACAGTGAAAAAACTGCTGAGTTAATCGATGACGAAATTAAGCAGTTCGTTTACTCTGCTGAGAAAAAATCGATGAGCATAATTGAAAAACATGTCGACAAGCTTCACGATTTAACCAAGGCTTTGCTTGAACGCGAAACCCTGGATGGAGTTGAAATTGATCTGATTCTTGATGGGAAGAAACTAAAGCCTCTCGAAGTTAAAAAGCCTCAGGCCTCTTCTAATGGCAAAAAAAAGAACAAAGAGCCTGTCGACGACAAGAAAAAATAAGTACTCCATAAGATGATTGAAAAAAGAGTTGAACATAAGCGTGTACTATGTTCAACTCTTTTTTGTTTGTGAGAGAAAACAATGTATTTAAATTGTTTCGGGAAGCGATTTGACCTTGCCAATCGCACACACATAATGGGTGTGATAAATTGTACACCAGACTCATTTTTCCCGGAAAGCCGTAAACAAACCATAAATCAAGCCATCCAGTCCGGATTGCAAATGGGGGCAGATGGGGCTGATTTTTTGGATGTTGGCGGAGAATCCTCCCGGCCGGGTGCGGAGCCTGTTTCGGCAGATGAGGAAATTGGTCGGGTAATACCAGTCATTCGGGAGTTGGCGAAAAACGGTAGTATTCCGGTTTCCATTGACACTTATAAGGCGAAGGTGGCTCTTGCGGCGCTGGATGCAGGTGCGATAATTGTTAACGACATTAGCGCCATGTATTTTGATTCGGAAATGGTCAGCGTAGTTGCTGAAAGCGGGTGCCCGGTTATTTTGATGCACATGAAGGGTAAGCCCAAAACCATGCAGCAAGCTCCGCACTATGAAGACGTTATTGGGGAAATTAAAGATTATTTCACAGAAAGACTTGGTTTTTCAGAAAGCGCAGGCATTAAAAAGGAAAATATTATTCTTGATCCGGGTATTGGGTTTGGCAAACGGTTAGAAGATAACTACAAAATTATTTTAGATTTAAAATCCTTCGCCGAGCTGGGCAGGCCTGTTCTAATTGGCGCATCACGCAAGTCGTTTATTGGGCGAGTCCTGGACTTGCCGCCAGAGAAATGCCTTGAAGGAACCATTGCCGCACACACGATTGCCATTACCCGGGGTGCCCACATATTAAGAGTGCACGATGTAAAGGCAGCCAAGAGAGCGGCACAAATCAGCGATTACTTTACAGCAGTTTCGGATAAAGGGAAGTCCGTATGAGTTCACAATTTGTATTATTTTATATCGGTTTTATTAAAGTCACAGTTTTTGATTTGCTAGATATATTTGTTGTCTCTGTGATTTTATATAAGTTGTATTTGTTCATACGAGGATCTCGTGCTGCTCAGATGTTTGTCGGCCTGGTGCTTATTTTAATCGTCTCTTTCTTGACGCGCCTATTTAATATGAGCGCGATGACCTGGATTTTTGACAACCTTAAAACCGTGTGGACTATCGCGTTTGTAATCATTTTTCAACCTGAGCTCAGGCGAATGTTAATATTTATTGGGCAAAGTCGTTTGATTCGGTATTTTGTAAAAGTATCAAGTTCAAAAGCATTTGATGAAATTGTTAAAGCCGCAATTGAACTATCCAATAGAAGATATGGTGGGCTCATTGTGGTTACACGAGACATGGGCATTAAGGCGATTACCGAAACCGGCATACAAATACAAGCTGAAGTAACTTCACCTCTCATTTGCTCGATATTTAACCCAAAATCACCCTTGCATGATGGCGCTTTGATTATTAAAAATGATGTCATTGAAGCGGCAAAATGCATTCTACCTTTGAGTCATGATACCAATATTGAATCACATCTCGGTACCCGGCATCGTGCGGCTGTGGGTCTTGCAGAAGAATCCGATGCCGTAGTAATCATTGTCTCTGAAGAAACCGGAAAAGTTTCCATTGCCAAGGAAGGTCGTCTTATTTTAGATTTGGATAAGGATGGGTTACGCAATGTTTTATATAACTCATTTAAGATGGAGCCGCAACCTGACGCGGTTACTGCTTGAAAAAGTATCTCCTCACAATATTATTTCTGTTCACCTCCTATTTATCTGCTCACGAAATTAACACGAGTTACTCCGAAATCGTCATTCGGCCGGAAATCAACAAACTCATGTTCGAACTAACTTTGAGTCAGGACGATCTGAATTTGGTTTTCAACCATAAATTTGAAGCTTCAAAAAGTACTGTGAGCCGCCGAGATTCAATACTTGTGAATATGCAAGATTATTTCCGACAAAGGTATGGTTTTGAAATTAATGGTACGAAGCTGGATTTACAAGTTTTAGGGGCGCTTCCTTATATTGACGAACTCGGGAAAAGTTTGGTGAAGTTCAGCTATGAAGCCGAGATACCGCAATATCTGCGAACGCTTGCCATTTACACAAATTATTATGAAAATTTAAATCCACTTCATAAAAACTTGATTTTGCTCAAACTCGGAACCCAAACTCAGCAAGCAATTTTGAGTGAAGATTTTCCTGATGATATTTTTCTGCTGGACAATCCAAACCTATCGGTTTTCTCAAAAAGTTTGCATTTTATCCGGTTTGGCGTTGAGCACATTTTTCTAGGCTATGATCATATCCTGTTTTTGTTAGGGGTGATTTTATTGGGAGGAAAATTTAAAAACCTGGTGAAATTGGTTACAGCTTTTACAATCGCGCACAGTCTGACATTAATTTTGTCTGCATTACAAATCATCGTTTTGCCACCGCGATTCATTGAGTCGCTCATTGCTTTAAGTATTGTTTACATAGCGGTTGAAAATTTTTTTGTAAAGAATTCAGAGCAGCGCTGGATGATTACATTTATTTTCGGCTTAATTCATGGCTTCGGTTTTGCGAGTGTTTTAACTGAATTGGGTTTACCGCAAAAGGGACTGGTAGCGTCGTTACTATCTTTTAATATTGGTGTGGAGATTGGGCAAATTATAATAGTTGGGCTACTTTTCCCAATAATTCTTTATGGGCTGCGGCCTCGCTGGCAAAAGATATTTGTTTACGGAGTTTCTTCAATAATTCTGGTTTTTGGACTTTTGTGGTTTGTTGAAAGAGCATTCAATGTTCCGGTTGGATTTTCTTTGATTTGAGATAGCGTGAATCTCAACGTGCTTCGTTTTCAATATATCCAGCTAAAAATAATTGAATCTCTATGCGCCTTTTGTCCAATAAATATCTTCAAAGCCTGTTTTGAAATTCTGATATCTTGCCAAAACGAATAATGCATCTGAGAGGCGATTCAAGTATTTTATTACCGTTGCGTTTATATTTTCCTGTTTTGTTAAGCTTGTAACTGTTGTTTCTGCCCTGCGACAAATTGTTCTTGCCTGATGAAGAAAAGCAGAGGTTTTACATCCGCCCGGAAGAATAAAGTCCTCAAGTGGTTTCAGTGCTTCATTCATTTTATCCATCAAATTTTCCAAATAAGTGACATGTTTCTCGGAAATTACTTCCATTTTAAAATTGGATTTATCTTCCTCCAAAACACATAAATCCGAACCCAAAACAAAAAGTTCATGCTGAATTTTTATCAAATCATCTTTAATCTCCGGGATTGGCTCAAAGGCCAAAACAATACCGATAGCTGAATTTAACTCATCAACTTCACCGTAGGCTTTTACTCGTATGGAGTCCTTGCTTACCAGCTGCCCACCACCGAGCCGGGTTGTGCCCTTGTCCCCTTGTTTTGTATATACTTTTGTAATACGGTATTTCATATTGCCTCTATTTTAATTTTGTTGTAAAATAAAAATGCCTTACATTTTTATCAAGCGAAAACTGCGCGGGATTTATCTTGACATTTTGCAAGTGTCATGTTAATTTCATCCTTTCGACAAAGGACTTATGAAGATATTTCACAAACAATTATTCATTCTGCTAATTTTGGTTCTCACTATTGTTGGAACTTTCAATTACTACTTTTTTTTCGGATTAAATGATATTATCGATAATTTCTCTGAAGAAAAAGCTTTTTACCTGGCGAGAGATACACGTGCATTTTTAGAAACTGATACTGCTTTAAATAAAGTGGCGTGGAACCAATCAGAAAATCAAGCAACTCGAAGTCGTTTTTTAGAGTTTAGTAGAGGCTATCCTGCAATCCAGGATTTTTTTGTTTTCTCAGGAGATTCGACAATTGTCTTTTCTTTTTTGGAAAGAGTTAACGGAGCACAGTTATTAAAGAGACCCAAAAGTGATTCAACTGAAATAGTAGTCGTAAAAAGAAAGAGTGACTTCTACCAGGCCAGTTGGCACTTAAAAACGAATGAACTTCTCACTGCCAATCTAATTATTAATCCTACCCTTAATGTGCGGGATTCCAAGCGCACGTTTATGATTCAAATATTTTTGATTAGTGTAGGCGCGGTTATTTGTGCAATTTTAATTGCCGGGGTTATGGGTAAAGGCGCCGGAACACCAATGAAAATTGTTGAAAAGGCAATGTCTCAAATAGATAAGCGGAAATATGGGTTTCGTATTAAAAGTAAAAGTTCTGATGAATTCCATCTTGTCTTTGAAAAAGTGGATCGTGCGTTAATGCGGCTCGAACAGCTCGACTCCGTGCAGAGAACTGCTGTTCAAAAGAAAAATTCTCTTACAACTGAAATGCGAACAATGTTTAAATATTTAGATGTCATGGCGCACGAGGTAAAAAACCCACTTCATGCGTTGGTACTCAATACAGATGTCTTGAAAACAAAAATTCAGAAGGAACGCGCCAAGGCAGAATCGTTAAAACATGTCAAAATTATTGAGCTGGAAATTGAGCATTTGAGTGAGGTTATTGACGGGTTTTTACGATATTTTCGTCCCGGGGTGCCGCAAAAAGAGAAACTGCAAATTAATTCTATCGTTAGTGATGTTTGTAAAATGGCTTCTGCCGACGCTGGGAAAGGTAAGATCAAAATTGAAACACGGTTTGGTAAAAGCATGTCCAATGTAATGGTCGATTCAAATCAGATGGGGCAGGTGTTTCATAATTTGATGATCAATGCCATTCATGCAAGTCCTGAAGGTAGCAAAATTTCTATTCGTACCTGGGAGAAGGCGCGAAAAATAATGATATCTATTAAAGATAATGGCGCGGGAATTGCAAAAGAAGAGCTGAAGAAAATATTCGATTTATATTACACGACTAAGAAACAAGGTTCGGGAATTGGTTTACCCGTAACCAAAAGAATTGTTGAGGCGAACGGCGGCCAACTTCAATTTGAAAGCAAGGTTGGCAAGGGCACAATCGCAACGGTTATCATAAATACGGTTTAAACTATGGCTTCGAATACAGATTATACAATTTTAATCGCAGATGATGAATCTTCAATTATTGAAGGGCTTGCAGCTTTATTAAATGAAGAAGATTATAAAACGAAAACTGCGCGGGACGGCGATGGCGCATTAACACTCTTAAAGGAAGAAACGATTCCGTTGGCGTTGGTTGATTTGAACATGCCTGGACGCACCGGTTTGGAAATTTTAAAGGAAGTCAAGGCACAAAATATTCCCACTGAAGTTATTATAATTACCGGGCAAGGCACGGTTAATACAGCTGTGGAAGCCATGAAAGAGGGCGCGTATGATTATCTTACCAAGCCTGTACAGCCCAAACGTTTGCGCTCTATTGTTCCTAAAGCTCTTGAAAGATACGACCTGGCAGCCAGGAACCGAAATCTGGTAGAAAAAAATCAAAGCCTTTCGTCGGAGAATAAAAAACTCGAACTTGCATTGGAAAAACTTTCCAGGATGATCGGTGAACATGATTCCATGGTTGAGGTGAACGAGCTTATTGATGCTGTGGCAGATACCACGGCGAGCGTGCTCATTACGGGAGAAAGCGGTACGGGAAAAGAGTTGGTTGCCCAGGCAATTCATAATAAAAGCAGCCGCAGCAAGGAGCCGTTTATAGCTGTAAATTGCTCGGCTTTTCCACGAGATTTACTGGACAGTGAGCTTTTTGGTCATGAAAAAGGCGCTTTTACGGGGGCAATAAAGGAAAAGGCCGGGTGCTTTGAATTAGCAAATAACGGAACATTATTTTTAGATGAAATCGGCGAAATGCCGATTGATACCCAGGCAAAGTTACTTCGTGTACTTGAAGAAAAGACTTTCTGGAAACTTGGAGGCACGAAAGAAATTTCTGTTGATGTCCGTGTTGTTGCCGCAACAAATCGAGATATTAAAACGGCGCTTGCTGACGGTTTGCTGCGTGAAGATTTATATTTCCGGCTCAGTGTTATGGATATTGAGTTGCCGCCTTTACGCGAACGTATCAGTGATTTGCCGCTCCTCGCTGAAGAATTTATTAAGAAATTTAACATGTCAAATAACAAACAGGTTAAGAGGTTTTCAGATGAGTGCCTGGATGTTTTAAATAAGTATCATTGGCCTGGCAATGTCCGTGAGTTGCGCAATCTTATCGAACGTGCTGTTATTCTCTGCAAAGGCGATACTATTGAAGTGTCTCATCTGCCGAAGCACATATTTTATCTCAATAATAGTTCTGCGGAAGGAGACGCCATTCAACTCGGTAAATCTCTTGAAGAAATTGAGAAAGAGGTCATTTACAAAACACTGGAGATGACCAACAATAATAAGACAAAGGCAGCACAGCTTCTGGGAATCAGTTTGAAAACAATGCATAATAAGCTGAATAAATATTTTTTGGATGATGAGGTTGAATAGTTTTTATTAATGTACTTTTTACATACGTTACATATTTTCACTCCGGTTTTATCTTCTCTCAAAACAACAGCTTTAGATTTCTATAAAAAATTGCAAAGCCCCTTGTGTTTATTTACCCTCAAAATATCCCAGAACACCATATCTTTTTCTATTCTTTCATAAATTAGTTCTTCTTTTTAAAAGATATTTCTATTTGGCACCGCTTTTGCCAAAAGAGAGATGTCGTTTGCTTGATTAGAATTTGACTTTAATCAATAATTTTATTGGGAGGATATCATGAAACAGTATTTTTTAGCCACATTTTTTCTGGTTGTATTTACATTTATGCTGGAACCGGCAAGGAATTTAATGAGCAAATTTTTGTTAGTGGAACAGCCCCAGTATCACCAAATTCAGGAAGGGGAATGGTTGAGCAAAATCGCCATTCAGTATTACGGGGATGCGTCCTTTTGGCGTGAGTTGGAATTGATTAATCGGGCGCCCAATGGCAATAAAGTTTACCCGGGAGAAAATATTATTATCCCGAGCTACGAGGCCATGCGGGAAATCAGAACAACACAAAGACTATCCTCGGTTAATGATTTGATTCAAACCCAGGAACGCTTGATAGCCTCAGGGCATCGCAAGGAAAGGCCACCGGTGAGCGAGTCCGTTATAGAATCTGAAGCCGTCGTTTCAAGCATACCATTAGTGCAGAATGAGGAGATTGTAACCGCAATTCAATCTGAAGAAGTGGAGGCCACCGACCAGAGTGCTCAAGAAAAGGCGCCGCTTATTGTGTATGAAGAAACCCCTGAGTTGGAATATTTGAGTGAAGATGCAGATTTTGAGCAGAATGCTTCTGAAAGCAGCATGTTACTTTATGGTGTGGTAGCGGTTGTAATTTTCGCAATTGGGATTTTCTTTTTTATTCGCAAGAGAAAATCTGAAAACGTTGAGTATTATGGCGATGCTCATCAATTAGAAGAGATTAAAGAAGACGAAAATGATGGCGAGGATGGGGAAAAAGAAGTTGACCCGGGATTACTACGTCAGAATTATTTCTCTACTGGTCAGGATGAAACTGAACTCGATAAGCCTTTAGTAGAAGAAAATGAAAACGAAAAGGAAAAAGAATTAGTCGGTTAAAGATTCAAGGGGACGTGAACCATCTTGGGAGGGCCTTTTAGGTGCAATTCATCTCCCCTGAACTTTTTGAAGATTATAGAAAAATGAAAAAAAAGATACTACTAATTGATGATGCCCGGGATTCGGCGCTGGTTTTGAAGGATTTTCTGGATGACGAGGGGTACGAGGCAGATGTTGCATTTAACGCAAAAAGTGCTTTGAAAATGTTTAGAGCAGGAAAATATCAATTAATTATTACTGATTACAAGCTGCCCGACTCTGATGGTTTAAAATTAATAAAACAGTTTAGCGCTCAGGATAGCCGGTTGAAAGTTATTTTTTTAACCGGCTATAAAATTAGAATCACGACTGGGAAAGATAGGCAGATTTTGGAAAAGCCAGCAAAACCCAGTCATATTTTGACCTTAATTAAAAAGATGATTTAATGCTCATAGTTCAGGAAAACATCATGTTTAAACATCGAAGTTATCACTTACGATTTTTGAAGCTGCTCAAATTAATTTTTGCAACATTTTTTACGACTTTGCTTACAAGTTCTGGTTTTGCAAGTTCAGTGAGTTTGTCGTGGGATGCAAATTCTGAAAACGACCTGGCGGGTTATAAAGTTTACTATGGAACGAATTCTCGTGATTATCAGGAGTCTTTGTACGTTGGGAATATTACAGCTTACCAAATTGATGGCCTGAAAAGTGACAGCCAGTATTTTTTTGCGGTTACAGCCATTGATTTGTCTGGTAATGAAAGTAATTTTTCAGATGAAAGCGGAATATATATCCCCAAAAATGATGATGATAAAGGAGATGATGGCAACTCAGATGATCCTCCTGTTTCAGATGAAGCGCTTTTGCAACCGCTGGCCTATAATTTCCCAAACCCGTTTAAAGTAGGACAGGAGCAGACTTTAATACGATATGAGTTGAAGAAATCTGCTGAAGTAACCATAAAAATTTTTGATGTGAATTCAAACATTGTAACAACACTCGTAAAAAAACAGGGCAAACGTCAAGGCGAGCATACTGAAGATTTCTGGGATGGGAAAAACAGATATGGAGATTATGTTGCTAATGGTGTTTATTTCTGCTCGATCCAAGCTGAAAATGAACAAAAAGTTATAAAAATTGCAGTATCAAATGACTAATGGATGATGACAACGAATTTAAGAATTTTGTAGAGGATGTAAAAATGCAGCATAGCACATTCAACTTCGAGTATAAATATATTTTTGTCGTTCTACTTTCAATAAGTTTTTTTTTCACGGGTTCTGTTTTTGCTCAAAATCCAAAAGTCGATGCAATAAATAAGAATAGCAACGGTCAGCCCGGCGCTTTTTTACGCATGGGAGTAGGTGCAAGAGCGCTTGGGTTAAGCGGGGCTTTTTCGGCGATTGCGGATGATCCTTCTGCGGCCTTTTGGAATCCTGCCGGCATCGATCAAATTTCCAATTTCCAGTTTGAATTTATGAATGTAGATTTACCTTTTGACCGGACATTTAATTTTGCCAGCAGCGTTTTACCGGTAGGAGGTTTTATGACTGTTGGATTGAGCTGGATTGGCTTACGCATTAATGACATTGAAGGCAGGTCGGCTAATACCGTAGAGCCGGAGTATTTTTTTGGTAATTCTCAGAATGCCTTTTTCTTTTCGCTCAGCCGATCAATCGGACGTAGTTTTTCATTCGGCGGCAATGTGAAGTTCATACAGAATAATTTGGATACTGACACTGCAACCGGTTTAGGATTCGATGCCGGTATTTTATTGCATGTGAGTGATCGGCTTTCTCTTGCCTTACTCGCACAGGATATTGGCACCGATTATAGATGGAAGAGTGGACTAACCGAAGGAGTACCGATGACATTTCGCTTTGGCACCGCATATGATTTAGCCGATGGATTTACACTTTCGGCCGACGTTAATAAAACCGGTGGGTTAGATCCTTCTTTTCACTTTGGACTCGAATTTCGCCCCATAGATGCGTTCCCTGTACGGGTAGGTTATTTTGACAAACAAATTTCTGGTGGTCTTGGCGTTCATATGCCGCTGTCCAATCATTCCCTGGAACTAAACTACGGTTATACGAATGACCATATTTTGAATGATGATATTCATCGGGTTTCTTTGACATTTTCTTTTTCGCCAAGCCCCAAAAAAAGCTATGCTAAGCCGGACCGACCCTATTCAGCTACACGCAAAACAGTTCGCAAGAAAAATAAGAAATCATATAAAGGAACACGCTATGTAGTTGTGAAAGCGACCGTGCTCAATGTTCGCTCAGGCCCCGGGACAAACTTTAGAAAAGCAGGAAAAATTAAAAAGAATCAAAGATTAGAATTCATTAAAAAAGAATACAATTGGGTCAAAGTTAAATTAAGAAATGGCGCATTTGGATGGGTACATTATAAATATGTGGATATACTATGAATTGCCCCAAACTGATTTAATACAAATAGAATTTAGACAACCCGGCATTTAAGTATTTTTTGCGTGTAGACTTATCTTAGGCGCCCCACTATAAAGTCCGGTCAGTAACGACCGGACTTTCTTTTGTTTCTATCCGTTGACATTAAACTTCGCATTAATTATTTTATGCTCTTGAGTTAAGAACAATCAGGAAGTACACCTCGCGCTGTTTAGTTGGGATTATGTTTCGCTTTTGTCGATGGATGTAATTAGTGCGTTTTACTTTTTTCTAGAAAAGGGGAAAATATGCCTGTATATTTACAATATTATTTCTGGCTGATGGCCATTTCTTTATTTTGTTTTTTAGCAGAAAGGATCAATCCTTGGCGTAAACAACAAAAAATTTTGCGGGAGGGCATTGGGCAGGATTTGTTTTGGTTGGTTTTTAACGGGCATTACCTTGGTGTGCTGCTTGCGATTGCCATTGGTAAAATACTTTTTTTATTCAATTCATTTTTGAGTTCAAATGGCGTGCCATTACCAGAGTCTTTTGCATTGCTTTCTGGTTTACCATTCTGGCTACAGTTTC
Organism: Candidatus Zhuqueibacterota bacterium; assembly: GCA_029262035.1. Classification (GTDB taxonomy): domain Bacteria; phylum Zhuqueibacterota; class Zhuqueibacteria; order Oceanimicrobiales; family Oceanimicrobiaceae; genus JAJDAE01. The sequence goes on along the minus strand of JAJDAE010000059.1, from coordinate 35,503 downwards.
TCATTTTTTTTATTGCCAAAGATTTCATTGAATGGAATATCCATCGGTTGCTTCATAATGTACCCTGGTTGTGGGAGCTTCACAAACTCCACCACAGCATTAAGGAGTTAGATTGGATCGGTAATTTCCGATTTCATTGGGGCGAAGTTATTGTTTATAAGACCCTGTCATATTTACCTCTTGTTATTATGGGGGCAGACAGCAGTATTGTGTTTTTAATCGCAATAATCGGCACGCTGATGCAGAACTTAAATCATGCCAATTTGTCAATTGATTGGGGTCCGTTCAAGTATATTTTTAATTCTCCCCTTATGCATGTGTGGCACCATGATGTGGAGGTGCATGGCAAAGGCGGGCAGAATTTTGGAATCGTGCTCAGCATTTGGGATTGGCTCTTCGGCACAGTTTATTGGCCCGAAAATGAAATACAGCCAGAAGAAATTGGGTTTGAAGGTATGGAGGCAACCTACCCTGAAAACTTATTGGCTAGGATTGTTTATCCTTTCTGGAAGAGAGGTGGGGATATAAAAAAAGAGCCGTCCAATTAGAACGGCTCGGAGGAGGAAGGAACTTTTATATGAGATTGAACTCATATAAAAAATAACGTAGTTTAATATTTTTTTGTTTCAAAAAATCTTTGCTACGATGAATTAATTCTCTCTTATTTATTATTTTAAAGTTTTGTAACAAAGCGTCGATATGAATCATAGCTAAATAGCTTAAATAATAGATGTTTAGATGGGAAATGTAATCCGTTCACTCTCACTGCGGAAACGCTCCAATAATTGGAAATACGATGAAGAATTCCGAACAAGACACCGAATTAAGAATACTAAGTATAAGAAGCAAAGTTGAGGATGGCTTTTATTTTAGTAAACGGATTTATGAATTGATTGCTGAAAGAGTTATGAAGGAGCTTTTTTATAGGAAGTAACGCTTGACTTTTTAAATGTAATTATGTATGTTTTTGCCCTCATTAGGGGCCGTAGCTCAGTTTGGGAGAGCGCATGACTGGCAGTCATGAGGTCGTGGGTTCGATCCCCATCGGCTCCACCAAATAAAATCAAGTAATTAGTTAATTTTATGGGATATAGCTTCGGTTGTATCCCTTTTCTATTTTACTCTATTTTACCCCATTTTATTCTATTTTTCGCTAGTGAATGGTAGCAAATCTTGACCATTTTTTTCGGTAGTATTTATTGGGTTTCATTGACTTACGTCCGTGCAAGTTATAGTTATTTACAGACAGCTCACTTTTCTGGGGGCAAGGGGGCGTCAGTTCAAGTCCGGTTTTACTTCCATATTAAATTGTAAAATCAGAAGTAGTTGGGCAAAGGGCCTTCTGGAGTTCTTTTAATTTACAATCCTGACCTGCGAAAAACCTCAAATTTTTGTTGAAAAGGAATCATTGGTTGTTATATTGTTGGTAGTGCACCAAGGCGTTTTTCTCTTCTCGAAAATAAAAACTATAAATGTTCCCCTAGATAAGATTGATTTTGCAATATTGTCGGATTGATGGAATTTAAATTTTTAAATTATTTCGTGAAGCAACAATGGCGGGAATTTATAAATAATCCAAGAGGGACTATTCACCGGAATGCTACCTGAGTTAATTATTCTGTTGGGAGTTATTTAAAACATTTCGAGTCGATATGGACAACAGTAACTTATCGAATATTGAGCTTGAACAGGTTATTAGAAGTGACCTTGGTTCTAAAGAATTTGATAGAGCAAAAGTGCTCGTTCAGAAAATTCTGTCTCCTCAATATAACCATCTACCCTTCAAAGATTTTGCATTGTTGAAACAAATCAGAGAGTACTATCTTAAACGGTCGTTTGACGATAACGATCCAAGGTTGCGAGAGGAAGGAATTGCAAATTTTATGTATTTGCTTGAAAGAGAACCAAACAAGGACGACGTTTTAGTCAATTTAGCGTATTTATACGAATACAGCAATAAAAAGTCAAAAGCTACACAAAGTCTAAAAAAAGCCATTGAGTTAACTGAAGATATAGAAAAAACAGTTTCGAATATCGTTAGATTCTACAGAAATATAATTTTTAGAAAAAATAAATCGCCACTTGGAAGAGCAAAAAAGATGTTCTTTGATATTTCTATCCCTGAAAAAGATCAGAAGAGAATCCATCAATTAATTGAACAACATTTACTTGATATAAAACATTATGAATCGACACAGCTAGGAAATTTCAAAACTGATGAAGAAAAAAGGCAACATTTTCAAAAGGAAATAAGTGATTTAAAAACTGGTCTGGAAGGTAAAGATTTTAAAGCTTTTGACCTGAGTCTCATTGCTGACTACTACTCTTTACTTGAAAAAAATGAATCTGCTGCGGATTTTTACCAAAAAGCCATTAATTCAATGTCACATAGCCCAAGACAAAACATAAATGTTTATTCCAAAGCTATAGATGGCTTGGCGCGGGTATTGGTTAATTCAAATGAAGTGGAAAAGACGATTTCTCGGCTGCTAGAAAAAATGGTGTTCGAATCGGAATCGGACGAGTTGTACAATTATTACTCAATTGGTAAAATCTATTTCAAACTTAACGACTCTGAAAGAGCAATTCAGTACTTATCTAGAGTTATCAGTTTTGGTCCTATGTATAGAACAATAACTCGGATTGAGAAATACGTAGAATTGACATCCATAGGTGATTCATATCGTTTGCTTGGGAACCTCTACAAAAAAATCGATCCCCTTTTAGCTTTAACTTACTATAAGAAGGCAATTCCATTTTTTGAGTCTTTTATTAACACGCATACCAAATTCGTGTGTGAACGCCTTGCAAATTGTTATTATGAGGTGGCCAAAAAAGATTCCGGTTTCATGGAAAAGGCATTGCAGGAAGCAGAACGATTAATTAAGATCTGCCAGGGGAATGCAAAATTTTGGTATGCAGGAAACTTGTTAATTGGTGATATATTTCTTGAAGCTGGAGATTTCGAAAAGTGCAAAGCTTACTACCAAAAATGCATCAAGCAAAAGCCTAAAGATATAGCTGCATATGATAAAATTGTTAAAATGCACGAAAAGAAAGGTGATTATAAGGAAGCCATAAATACCGTTAACCAAATTCTTACGTTGCCAACCCAAAAGGATGATCAGAAATCTTACGAATGGAATTTGTTTCGATTGGCAGAACTACATCTTTTAGACGGCAATCGTTCAAAAGCTGAGGAATTGTGGCGAGAAATCGTTGAAGACAAGAGCCCAGAAAATTTAACAGCAGTTAAGCGTCTACTCCGTCTTTATTCTAAGCAAGATGATTTCGAAAAATATGATTCCCTTTATGAAAGACGTATTAATGCCTTAAAAACCGATGTTAAATTTAATGAACCGAGTAAAAATAATATAGTTTTTCTCGAATTAATAGCAAAATACTTTTACGACAGAAAGAAATTTAAACGTTGTAAAAGGTACAATAATCTTATTTTAGAAATTGATCCCTATGATGCCATCGCAATTACAAGGAATGCAAACATATTAATGTTTGAAAAGAAACTCGATGAAGCAGAAAGTGAAATTAAGAAAATATACAATTTCCAAGAAGATTCGATAGCCCTGTTTTATTTGGGTGAAATCTATCTAAGAAAAGGGAAACACGCAGATGCAATCCATCATTTTACTGAATCTTATTTTAGAAGCGGTTCAAACTCAAATAATCGTCATCTTGCTGCGTTGGATAAAGTAGCGCAGACACATAAAATAAAGGGTGACTATACATTTGCAATCCAAACCTATGAAATAATAATAACTGAACAAAAAAATGACTTTCGTGCCTTAACCTCAATGGCTGATTGCTATGTGAAAAGAAATAACAAAGGTGACAAGGAAAAGGCATTTGATAATCTTGTAAAGGTGATTAAAGAAAGACCAAGGGATAAAGTCACTATCGTCAGGATTGTTGAACTGCTAAAAGAGTCAATAGATCTACCTAATGTAAAAACTGCATTTAAGGAATGGATTGAAATTCAACCCGACAATGTAAAAAAGGAAATTATAGAGCAAATTACAGCCATTAGCACTTTTGAGCAACCCATAAATAAAATTTTGGAAGAATTATTTCTTACCTCATCACATTTTGTAAGGGCAGTAATTACGCACTATTTTATGAAACAAACGATTTATCTATATATTTTTCATGACCGCTTATCGTTTGACTCAATTTATGACTATGTAAATCATATATTTAGTCTGCTTGAAACAATAGAAGATGAAGACATTTTAGATTTAGTTTCAGAATACTTCGCATCCTCAAAAGGAGCATATCTTGAATTTTCTATTGCCCAATTTCAACCAATTCTGAATAACATTCAGCAAGAAATAGAGAGTTGCTTGGTAAATACCAATCACCTTATACAGTTAAAAAAGGAAATTAATATTTTTCTGAACGAAAGGGATAAATTCAGAAAAAAAGAGTATGCCTTAAGTTTCGAACAAATAGATTTAATCCAACAACTTAACTACAAAGTTAGGAGCTACCGTAAAAATATTCCAAATTCTGAAATTGTATTTAATCCATCAACAAAAGTATACAAAATGGATGCATCAACATATAATTATTTTTTGCAAAGCCTGGAAGAAGTTATCGAAAATTATCTTATTAAAATATTCAAACTGTCATTAGAAAGGAGAATAGTTTTTTCTGTAAATGAAGATGAGATGGAAGGGGCTATATCTCTGCAACTACATTGTGAGTTTGATTACGAATCAATCCAAAAACCTAAAATAAGCCAGATAGAAAAAGAACTAAAAAACTTTATTACTAAGCACAATCAGACATCATTTTTATGCATCGTAATTCATTTTGATAGCTATGAATATAAAATCAATTTTAAATGTACTCTGCCTGAAACAAATGAATTTTTAAAATACATGATTAGCACTTATGAAAACTTTGATGCTTTTCACAAAGAAAAAGATTACTGGAAAAGGTCAAAGAATTTGTTTTTGGAGAGTTTTGAAAGACCCGTTGAAAACAGGGACTTTATGACTAACTATTTAATTTTGCAAATGAGTAGCCTCTATGAACACTGTAAAAAAGAGTCGATGCTTGAATTAAATATCTCTCGTCCCTATCATGCTATGCAACATAAAATAGGAGATCTCGAAAAGCAGAGAGACAGAAAAGGACAACAAGAGATATTAAACGAACTAAAAGAATTGGCCGAGTTACCGCAAAAGTATTTCAAAAGATTTAAGTTCCCAATACTAACAGTGGAGTCGGTCACAGAACTACTATCAACTATATGCGATTCTTTCAACCAATTGTATAATAATGAATCAATCTACTTCGAACTTTATTTTAAACCAACAGATGATTATACTAACGAATTTTCCAAAATACGAATGGAAGACTGCTTTTATTGTCTTTCAAAAAACGCCGTCCAGTCAATTCAAGAAAAACAGAAAAGAAAAGCAAAAGAGTATGTGCGATTTTCTATCGAGCGTGCTGGCAATTTCCAAAAAATAGAGTGTTCTGATACAGGTATTGGAATGAATCCAGAAGATACAAAAAATATCTTCCAAGAAGGACAACATAAGAGTAACAAAGAAATGGGATCTGGATGGGGCTTAACAATTATTAAAGAAGCGGTTGACCTGCACGATGGGTATATTGAGCCGAGTAGTGATGGTATTAACAAAGGTATGAAATTTGCAATTTATCTTCCAATTAAAAATTATAATTAACGATCTCTTGGATTAACAATGGAACCAAAATTTAATTACTTGATTATTGATGACGAAGAACGATGGAGAGATTTATATAAAAAATGCGTTGCACCTTATGCGAAAGAAACTTTGCTGGCAGACAACGCTGTAGCAGCTATCGAAATAATAGCTAAAAACCCAGAGATTCACTTCATTATATCAGATTTATTCATGGAACCTAACTGTCATATCGACAAACCGATTAAGGAAGATAAACCATTTGGCGGAGCATTCTTGATCAGGGAAATTCAAAAAAAACAGCTTGGAAAGAATCTCGAAGTGCTATTAGTATCCGATAAGTATGACGCGAAGGATTCAATTAATAAGTGGTTGCGTGGTTATGAGGGTTTTTATCGGTTTATTGAGAAAACACTAGATGAAGATGAAATAGTAGATAATCTTCTCGGAGGTGCTAATGCTGCGATTATTGAACGCCAAAAGCCAATATTTACACTAAGTAAGGATCCAATCATATTTCAATCAAAAAAAATGAAGGACGTTGTCGAATTAACCTGTAAGGCGGCTCAGACGGATTTAAGTGTACTGATTACAGGAGATAGTGGAACAGGCAAAGAATTGTTTGCACGACTAATTCACACAAAAAGCCCTTTGGCAAAACAAAAATATATGGGAATAAATTGTGGTGCTGTACCCGATAACCTCGTGGAAGCTGAGCTATTCGGTTATGAAAAAGGTGCTTATACTGGGGCGACGACTACACACAAAGGGATCTTTGAAGATATGAATGGTGGCACGCTGTTTCTGGATGAAGTGGCGGAAATGTCTATTGAAACCCAGGTCAAGCTTTTTAGAGCTATTGAGTACGGAGAGATAAAGAGACTTGGAAGTAATGATATAAAAAAAGTGAAGGTGAGAATTATTGCCGCCACAAACGCTGACTTGAAACAGAAAATAAAAAACAATGAATTTAGAAATGAACTTTATCAAAGATTGAATATAATAGAAATTTGCATACCGCCCCTTAGAGAAAGACCAGAGGATATATCTGTTTTATCTGAATTTTTGATACAGCATCTCGTAAAAAAAACTGTTGGAATAAACCCAAGAAAGATTTCGGATGAGGCACACCATTTACTTGAGAAATACCATTTCTTAGATGGTAATGTGAGAACGCTTCAGAGGTTACTAACTAAGGCAATATTTCTTGCTAATGATGAAAAGCCTGATTGCAAACTGAAACCGGAACATTTTCCAGAAATATTGCACGAGGAACAGATTTCTGTGTCCGAGAAAGTTAATACGACTCACGGGAGTTCAATTCTACCAGAAGATGGCATAATACTAAAAGACGAGGTAGAAAAATATGAAAAAAATAAAATTATTGATGCGTTGACTCAAACAAATAACAATAAAACCGAATCGGCAAAATTATTGGGAGTATCACGTACAAATTTGCAGAACAAAATAAAAAAATATAACATCATCTGTCAGGAATAAGTTGTCATTATTTTTGACACCGTCATTTAAACTTACTCATAGGTTTTGTCTCCAGATGTACCCGCCCGGCTTAAGCCGATCTAAAATCTTTATTACAACTCTTTAATTTACCTCTCTTTAGAGACACTCAATAAAACTCACCTAATAGTCACATATTCAATGGCATTGTTTTTGAGTAAAATCTTTCAGGAATGCAAAAAATGAATTGAAAGGAGGTGAGAAATTAAATGGGCATTGCTTTTTACACAACGCCCATGTAACGCTGTAATCCCGACTGTACGTCATAGCCTACTGAGCATACCGTACGGTCGTCACAGAAGAGCGGTTTTAGCACTCGTCGCGACAGGGATACAGTTTTTTTTATTTCGAGCTACTTCATTATATAACAATCGGTAAGATTGTCAAGTACTTTAAATAGCTTACGAGTCCAAGCTGTCATTTTTCTCTATAGTTAGCAAAAAGTAGTCTCTGAAATCTAAATCCCTGTTTTCTCTATCATCCTTTTCCACAGCTGATAAAACCCTTTTCAAAAATTTAGTTGTCTAACTTAAGTTAAAGGAGAAAATAATGAAGAATGTAGATTTAGATCCTACAAGCAGAGAATTCAAAGTTGTTTTGTTTGTTGATATGGCTGATTCAACGGCAATGAAAGAAAAGACCCCGGAAGTATCATGGTTGAATACTACGATGTGGTTTTATAAGGTAGCATCCGAAATAATTCAAGAATTCGGAGGCACTATAGTAAAATATATTGGCGATGAGGTCATGGCTGTTTTTAATGATGATTATGCAGCCGAGGCCATTAACGCTGGAATTAAAATTCATGAAAGCATCGCAAAGGCTGTCAAAGACAAAATGATTGTGTGTAACTGCTCAATAGGTATAGCTTCTGGAGATGTGACTCGCATTGAAACTCCAAGTAACGCAGAGGATTTCATTGGTAGCGTAGTTGATCGTGCAGCCCGTTTGTGCAATGATGCATCGCCGAAAGCAGTTTTTGTCGATAAAGCGACGATTTCTACAGCACAAATGCGTAAAGTGTGTTCCAGTCTAGGCGAGGCGGAAGGTCGCTCTCCTGAGGATTATCAGGGACCACAGCAGAAAAAGCCAATCCGTGGCTTTAGTGCTCCTGTTGAATACTATGAAATCTATTGGGAGAAGCAGTTCTATGGGGTCAAATCAAACGCCATAACACAGGCAGTGGAATCTCCATCGAATCCTACTACACAGCAACAGTCTAAAGTCGATAACCATTCTACTGAATGGCAAAGCGGTATCGTACGCTCGTGGGACTCTACAAAAGATCATGGTTTTATTTTAGGCACAAATGACGAATGGTTCTTCATAAACCATCGCTTTATGGTTGATCCCGAAGATCTTGAGCCAGGTCAAACGGTGTACTTTCTTGCACACGAACCACTGGTTGAAGGCAAGAATAGGGTCGCAGCTTGTCTAATCGTTTTCGGCCAGCAACTGCCCGGTAAAGTGGTCAACGTCAGCGATAAAGGATATGCGTTTATTCGCGTAATGGATTCTGACGGTAATGGTCAAGATCTGTTTACCTACCTTGGAGACAACCCAGACTCTATTGAACCTGGTAACGATGTTGCATTCATTGTCTCAAAAAACGAACGCGGCCCTACCGCCGATCGCTCGAGACGGGATCGTTGGCACGAAGCAGCGTGATTTACATTAAACTCCTTTGTCCGACGTCATTTACAGAACCCCCAACGGCTTTGCCTTTGGGGGCTTTTTTTCGTTTATAGGGTATTGGGGTTTTTTCCAATTAGTCTGTGGAGAAAATCGATTGATACACTGATACTAGTAATTGGGTGTTCGGCAGTTTCAAAATTTACCCTGAAAAATATTTTAACTGACAAAAAGTGATATCGGGGAAATGGCGCGGTTTGGTTAGTGGTTTGATTGGCGTATGTCTGAGGTCTTAACAATATATTTGCTAAGTCACTGATTACGCGGATAATGAATTTGAGTTGGTGGCAATTATCCCCATTTTTTTTAAAACCCCTAAAACTGAATATTCTTAATTGTGTATATTTATCTATATATTATTAGAAGGAAATATTTTCCGGTCAGGAAGTGAATGGTTTTCCGTTCTTGTTCGGAAATATTTTCCGGTCAGGACCGGAACAACCTAGACTTATCCACATCAGCCATTACTTGGTACTACCTTTATTTTTACTTCCCTTAACCGTCAATTTCAAAATATACAAATTGGGCTTACCTTGCCCTCTACGCTTTACAGACAAGAAATCGCATTTTGTAAGCTCCTGGATATAGGTTCGAACACTGCGATCTGTAACACCCATATCTTTCGCCAAACGCTCCTGTCCCGGGAAGCAGGAATCCTTCTGCCAGGCATACTTCAACAACATGGCATAAACCAGTTTGGCACCTGGTGAAACTTTTTTGCTCTCCAATACATGATTGGGCACCATCGTAAACCCCTTGCGGGACACCAGGTCAGCCCCTTCCAGAATGATATTTTTTTTCTGTTGCAGGATGTCTTTTAGATTTACAAAATCGTCTTGTGACATAAGGCATGGGTAGGGGTTATTCACACCGCACTGGTTGACGTAAAATTTCTGCAGTGGTACAGTACAAATAACAAAAGAAGTGCTCGCTTGCGAGCTTACTATCGACCGCCAGGTTTTCCACCTGGCTTTTTTATTATAACACACCCGGAAACGGACGCCAAAACCAAAAACTTCGATTGAAATAAACGACCTTATTTGCGTCGCAATTTCCAGGGATGGTATCTTTTTAACTAAAGCACCGAAAAACCACTCACAGCGCATTCTAGCGCGTGTGATGCAACTGTCAGGTTTTACAACCGGTCGAGTTTTGACATTTTTGACAGAGGTGGTACATTATCAACATGAGTAAGAAACAGCCTTCCGAACCTTTCCGCAAAGTTCGGAAACAACAAAACCCATCTTCCGAAAACTTCGGAACCCTTCCGCACGTTTCGGAAGAAGGCGACCTGCATTCTTTAACCGTGCGCGAGGTGGCCAAAATGCTTGAAAATGCAGGAGTAACCCGTACCGAACGCAGTATCATCAACTGGTGCCAGGATAAGCCGAACAAAGTTCCCCGCCTCGATTGTTATTTTGAACGCAACGATAACAAATATTACATCACCCCGAATTCGGTTAATCGCGTCATCCAGGAAGAGCAGAATAAACTGAAAATACAGAGGCAAACTCTGCCCTCGGAAACGCCCCGTAATCCTTCCGAAACCCCCAACAATGATTCCGAAGCATTCGGAACACCACCAGATTCTTTCCGAACCCTTCCGAAAGCTGCTGAAGACCTCGACAACCAGACTCAACCAGGCAACAGCAAGGAACTGGAAGCAGAAATCCTCGACCTGCGGATTACCAACAAGGCGAAAGATATGTTCATCAAGCAACTGCGCGAATCCAACGACAGTTTGTTTAAAGATTTGAAGCACGCCAGCTATCAACTGGGGCAATTGGAAACCCAAATCAAACAACTACAAGCACCCGTGCAACAAGATGGCACACCAGAGCAACCACAAGCGAATGGTACCGAAAAAACTCCTGAGGGAACCACACCGGGCGAAATCGTACCAACCGAAAATAGCAGCCCAGATTCGTCATCGCAGTCACAACCCGAAGAACCCGCTCACAGTTTGTATACGGAACCAGCGCAACCCCAGGAAGCATCTGCACCAGAATGGCAAGAGACAAACGCTAACCCTTAAGATAAAATGCCTGCGCAGGAACTCACTTACTTTGCCCTGGACTGGGCGAACAATAACCAGAAAATCGGTATCACCCAGACCGACCGGCGGTTTCATTTTCTGGCAACCGGCAGAACCGGTACTGGTAAATCCAGTTTGTTGCTTAACATGCTGGTACAGGATATCCAGGCCGGTCGTGGGGTCGGACTCATCGACCCGCACGGCGACCTGGCCGAAGCGGTGTTGCCGTTCATTCCCAAAGCCCGACGCAAACACCTGGTCTATATCAATCCGACCGACCTAGACTACCCGGTGGCTCTGAATCTGCTGGGACAAGTTAACGAAAACGAACGCCACCTGGTGGCTGAAAACCTGTTATCGATTTTTCAAAAAATCTGGCACGACTCGTGGGGACCACGCATGGCGTATCTGTTGCGTAATACCTTGCTGGTTTTGTTAGAAAATTCAGGCAGTACCTTGCTCGCCATACCCAAACTACTGACCGATGAAAAATACCGGCTGCGTTTGGTGCGCAATCTCAGCGACCCATTTGTACGGCATTATTGGGAAAAGGAATTTGCAGCGTTTCCCGAACGCATGCGCACAGAAGTTATCTCACCGGTGCAAAACAAAATCGGCGCTTACCTGAGTAACCGCCCTTTGCGCAATATTCTCGGCCAAAGTGCGAGCAGCATTCATTTTGGTAACATCATCAATCAGAAAAGTATCCTGATTGTCAACCTGGCCAAAGGCCGCCTCGGTGAAGAAGCCGCTAATCTGCTCGGTTCGTTTATCGTTTCCGGCCTGCAACAAGCAGCCATGGCCAGAGCCAACCAGCCCGAAGACCAGCGCCGGGACTTCTACCTTTATATCGATGAGTTTCAGAATTTCACCACCGATGCCTTTGCCGGCGCCCTTTCGGAAATTCGGAAATATCGTTTAAGTTTTATCCTGGCACATCAGTACCTCGACCAACTCACCGACAATATCCGCAATTCCGTGCTGGCCAATATTGGTATCCTGGCGCTGTTTCGCCTCGGCGCCGATGATGCGGAAACCTTCGGCAAGGAATTCGGCTCAGAATGGCCGGTGAGCAACCTGGTTAACCTGAATCCCTACGAAATCTATTATAAACTCATACGCAACGGTACAGTGCAAAAGCCTTATCAAGGCATGACCATACCACCGCCTAGTCCACCTGTTTTGGATTTAACCGTCCATAAGGAACAACTCCTGCAGGTTTCACGCCAACGTTACGGCCGTCCCCGTGCCCAGGTAGAAGCCAAAATCAGCCGCTTTTTGCAGTAGTCTTCAACATCGGATAAGGATAAACTAGAAGGGACAAAAAACAAAACCCCCGCCACATGGACGGGGATTTTTTTTATGAGACACGCCTTGGCGGCATAAAGAGCCTGACCATCCCAGGATTCGCACCGCCCCTGAGGTTGGATGGCAACCTGAGGAGTAGCTGCAGACTACTTGCCGTCAGTCTGCATCAGAGCAAGACCTGCGCCTCTTGCTTTTTTGAGGTTTTAGTATAGCACATGTTGGGGGCGATAAAAAAGTAAAAACAAGATTCTGTTTGATGGCATGCTTGACGACCGCTTATTCCTATTATAAACTTAAAGCAAAGGTCACTTAAATTAACTTTGGAGGTAAACTTTATGGCTATAGGAAAAGGCTCTGTTAACCGAGTCACCCTGGTGGGCAACCTGGGCGCCGACCCGGAACTCAAACAAACCAACAATGGCACGAGCGTCATCACCCTGACGCTTGCCACCAACGAAATCCGTAAAAACCGCGATGGTGAGAAACACGACCAAACCGAGTGGCACCGGGTGATTTTCTGGCGCCGTTTGGCTGAGATTGCCGCCGAACATCTCAAAAAAGGCAGTAAGATTTTTGTCGAGGGTAGCTTGCGTACCCGCACTTGGGAAGACGCGGAGAGCAATAAACGCACTGTGACCGAAATCCTTGGCGAAAAACTCACTATGCTGGATAGCAAAAATGCAGCGGCCGAGAGTGCCATTGCTGCGGACACGGATGTTCCAGTTGATGAAAATGAATCGTAGAAAACTGACGATTCAGCGTTCTAAATTCGGTGGCGACATCGGCACAAGATAGCCCATCCCGTTTACTATATATCGTGAGCGGGATTTTTTTCTGCCCGTATTTTGAGTGCATGAACAGAATTTACAGAAAACACTTTGAGACCTATAATAAAAATACCCGGTGAAACAGACGTGGGCACTGCTGCGGAGCAACCCACCAGGGATAGCCGGACGCATTAAACGGTGGTCTGTTGCCGCCGAAAACAAAGGGAAGTCTAAAAACAATGCTTCCCTTTTTTATTTAACCCCACCGGTAATGCCATGCCTGATAAAACCGCCAAAACAGATAGCCTGTTAAAACCTGCTGTTTTGGGTTATACTGCCACTGAATCACAATAAAAAATATGGAGGGTATAAAAATGGAATGTCCCAATGGTTGCGGTGATATGGAACAGCTCGTCTCCATCGTCAACGGAGTGGATGCAGAATTTCATGAAATGGCGCAAACGTACGTGCAAGTCATCTATGAGCGCTGTCATGAGTGTGAACACCAAGAAAATATTGATGTGATAGTTACTGAAGATGAAAATCAAAATCAACAGGAGGTACGAAATGAACAAAAAAGATTTACCTGAAATACTCGAACCTAATGACTTTCAACCGCAATCCACCACGGTATGGAGCTTTCCGGAGCGAGGCAGTTGGGCAACTCATGCACAAACCGGTAAGTATCGCGGCAACTGGAGCCCGTATGTACCGCGCAACCTCATTTTTAAATACTCAAAAAGTAGTGAAACCATTCTGGATTGTTTCTGCGGTAGCGGCACCACAATTATAGAAGCCAAGCTCCTGGGTCGCAAAAGTATCGCCATCGACATCAATGACAACGCCATCAAACTCACCAAACAAAACCTGGCCTTTGCATTACCGAAAGAATGGCGTTACCATAAGCCGGATGTCAGGGCAGGAGATGCCAGAGATTTATCCAAAATCAAAGATAACACCATCGACCTTATCTGCACGCATCCACCGTACGCCAACATCATCCAGTACTCGAAAGACACAACAGAGGATTTATCCCACTTTGGAGTTGATGATTTCCTGCAGGAAATGCACTTCGTGGCCAATGAGAACTTCCGGGTACTGAAGCCAGGTAGATGCTGTGCCTTCCTGATTGGCGACACCAGAAAAAACAAACGGGTCGTGCCGTTGGGTTTTATGCTCATGCGCGTCTATCTGCGCGCCGGGTTCATTCTCAAAGAAATCATCATCAAAGAACAGCACAACTGCAAAATGACAGAGAAATGGCAGAACACCAGCCAGAAGCTTAATTTCCTGCTCATCGCCCATGAGTATTTGCCGGTATTCGAGAAACCAACCTAAACCACCAAGCCAACTGATCAACGGTTGGCTTTTTTTATTTCAACGGCAAAAGCTGTTCCGAGTGCAGCGAGTATCTGCGCTTTGCCGTTTCAACAATGCGGTAGGGGATAGACTACCCAAAGGGTGGTCTTTGGCTGCGGTCATTTTTCAAAAATACTTTATTGTAAATAAGAGATGCACAATACAGATTTTGTCTGTATATTTAATTGCTTTCACTAAAAGCTAATTGTGCTTGATGTCCCAAGGATAGGGCTTGTTAAAAATCACTCTTAGGCAGGGTTTCAAGGAGGACGCGAAATGAACTAGGAGAATTTTTCGGCTGATAATGAAACATAACTGAACTATCAATTCTCTTGTTTGTTTCTTTTGCGATATAATTTGACTTTTTGTCTTCTTTTCTTAATTTCAAGTATGTTGAGGAGGAACAGATAGGTGTCCAACGTCTCCAAAAGGCGATGGTATTTAGCTTTACAAATAGATTAAGAGAAGGAATTAAAACTTGGCACCGCAGGTCAATTAATTGTTAGGTCGTTGATCCTGCGACCTGAAGAAAACAACGTTAGCTTTATGCGCTACAGACTATATTTTATACTTTTAGTTTTTTACTAGTTAATATTCTCTAGTGTACGCGATAGGTGAAATTGACCTGCGGCTGCCATTTCAAAATGAAATTATAATTATATGAGTATAGAGTTGCTTGAAAAATCTGATGAGTTACGAGAGAAATTTTTTGACCTGCAATCCCCTCAAGATATCGCGAACCTGTTGGATGTCAACTATAATCATTTGAAATACTATATCTATATACTACCAGTTTCAGTAAGATATCGTTCGTTCGACGTACACAAAAAAACATGCAGGAACCCTCGTACCATAAATGCTCCGAACTCGCATATCAAAATTGTGCAACAAAAATTAAATCATGTCCTAGAACTGGTTTACAAAGTAAAGCCTTCCGCGCATGGTTTTATTAACCACAGAAGTGTCGTAACTAACGCAAAACGACACGTAAGACAAAGATTTGTTTTCAATGTGGATTTGAAGGATTTTTTCGCAACAATAAATTTTGGTAGGGTGAGAGGTATGTTCATGGCGAAACCATACTCCCTGAGTGCGAAAGTAGCGACGGTTTTGGGCCAGATATGTTGTCACAATAACGAATTGCCTCAGGGAGCACCAACCTCACCTACTGTTTCTAACATGATCTGCTCAAGGTTAGATAGCGATTTACAGAGACTAGCTGGGATGTATTACTGTACGTATACGAGATATGCTGATGACATTACATTCTCAAAAACGAGCCTATCATTTCCGTCAGGGATAGGCTATGTTGATTCAACTGGTGTAACTAACGTAGGCAACGAATTAACTCAAATCATTGAAACTAACGGTTTTAAAATAAATCAAAATAAAGTACGGTTGCAGAATAATAAAACGCGGCAATCCGTGACAGGGCTAACAGTAAACCGCATACCTAATTTACCAAGAAAGTATGTGCGGCAAATCCGAGCTATGATTCATGCATGGGATAAATATGGCTATGATTCAGCCGATAAGGAGCATGCTGAAAAATACTATACAAAAAAGAGAAGGGTACAAGGTGATGTGCCGTCTTTCGCAATGGTACTAAAAGGAAAGCTTGAATTTCTTCGGATGGTAAAGGGATCCCTTGATCCTGTTTATAAGAACTTACAAAGTCAATTAGTAAAGGTAGACAAGGACTACATCGAATTCATGAAAAAAGAAAACGAGAAAATGTCAAAGCGTGATGTATTTATTTCACATGCTAGTGAAGATAAGGATTTCGTACGTCCTCTGGCTGAAGAGTTAATACGAATTGGCTTTTCTATCTGGTATGATGAATACGAATTAACTGTAGGAGATAAATTGTTAGAAAGAATAGATGATGGCTTAACCAAATCAAGGTACGGAATTGTGGTCTTATCGAAGCACTTCTTCAAGAAGGAGTGGACGAACAAAGAACTTGGAGGTTTAACTGCGAAGGAAGCAAATGGGCAAAAGGTGATCCTTCCTTTATGGCACAATATTACTAAAGAGGACGTTGTGAAATCCAGTCCTATACTCGCCAGTATCGTTGCAATCATCACGCAAACAAAGTCAATTGCTGAGATTGCAGGGGAATTGGCACTAGTTTTGAAAAAGAATTAATAGGTGGATAGTTACGAAGATATAATATCCATAAGTTCAATTGGACAATCTCTTTTAGTGCTTTTTCAAATTAAAACTTGTGGGGAGAACTGCCACTATGAGTAGTAACCGTCTGGCCTCTATTTGAGAAATAGCTTTTGTGTTATAACCCCAAGACCAAACTAAATAGTTGTTGCTAATTTTATTTGTCAAAACTGGAATCATTAGTAAATGAACATTCTCCAATACGAATCTAAAATCTGGGCTACTGCCGACCTGTTGCGTGGTTCTGGCATTAAAGAGTCAGAATGGCCGTCCTTTATGATGCCGTTTTTTGCCCTCGCGATGATTGAAAGCCGTTTGCTGCGTATGTTTGATAAACTCAAAAAAGATATCGGTGAGGAGAAATTTAAAAAAATAGAAAAAGATGATCTCTATAATCTTATTCGCGATGAGGGGCAAGGCTACAATTTTTTTATATTTGAAAAAGACCAGTCGTTAACCGACATCTGCAAAAACGATAAATCGTTCGAGATTGACTTCGAAGCCTACCTTCAGGGCTTTGATGGCGAAACCAAAGACTTGCTTGGTGTGGATGCTACCGAGGGCGAAAAATTCCTCGATATCAAAGGCGTGATCAGCAAGCTCAAAGCTAAAAAAGTTTTGTTGGGTTACACCAAATTATGGGCAGAGATTGATCTTAAGCCTTTTAACAATTCCGAGATCACCACGCTGGAAGAACACATTAAACGTAAGTGGGCGGATATCTCTGCAGAAACCGCGGGGGAGCAATACACGCCCGACGATGTCATTGCATTGATTGCCGAAATCATTGCCTCTAAGATTGAAGAATCCAACACACTGTTGAAAATTTACGACTGTACCTGCGGCGGCGGCAATATGC
Source organism: Candidatus Zhuqueibacterota bacterium (assembly GCA_029262035.1). Taxonomy (GTDB): domain Bacteria; phylum Zhuqueibacterota; class Zhuqueibacteria; order Oceanimicrobiales; family Oceanimicrobiaceae; genus JAJDAE01. The sequence continues at coordinate 18,100 of JAJDAE010000059.1, read as the reverse complement.
TGTTTGGCGTAGAAGACCGCATTAACCAAAAATTTAAACGCCTGACCCAGACCTTTGGCCAGGACTGGAACGACGCACTCTACGCATTGGCCAAAATTGAAAGCCGTTTTCGTGCTGATTCCAAAATCGAACATGGCAACACGCTGGTGGAAGACAAGTTTTATAATGAAGAATTCGATGTGGTTGTCGCCAATCCGCCTTATGGTGTGAGCTGGAAAGGCTACGAAAAGGATATCAGAAACGATAAAACTGAGCGTTTTAAATACGTGCCATCAATCTCAGACGGGCAACTGCTGTTTATGCAGCACCTCATCTCCAAGCTCGATAGTGTCGGCATGGGCGTGGTGGTACATAATGGTTCGACGCTATTTAGCGGCGATGCAGGCTCGGCAGAAAGTAATATCCGCAAATGGATGTTAGACAGCGACATCGTGGAAGCAGTGATTCAATTGCCGACAGATGAATTCTTTAACACTGGCATTTACACTTATTTGTGGGTGCTCAATAAAAACAAGCAGGCTCACCACAAAGACAAAGTGATGCTCATCAACGCCAGTGAAAAATTCAAACCACTGAAAAAAAGCAAAGGCTCCAAACGCAAAGAAGTGGATGAAGTCAACCGCCTTGAGATTGTCGCCACGCTCAACGCTTGCCAGGATAACGACTTCGCCCGTGTATTTGATAAAGAATTCTTTTACTTCAACAAACAGGCCATTAAACTCATCAATGTGGATGAACACGGCAACAGCTTTGAATCTCAATTGCAAGATGGAAAGTCCAACGAAAAACTGACGCCTTTAAAACTCATGAATGGCGAACGTGAAATCACCGAATTTGTAACCACCACTTTTGATTCGGGGCAATACACTTCGCTTGCCGACTATTTTGAGCAGGACATCAAACCCTTTATAACTAGCCTGGATTACAAAGAGCAGTCATTGGTTGTGACCACCAGCCAAGAGCTATATTTTTTTGATACCAAGCAGGAAACTTTGATAAAACAATCCGCAGGTAATAAAGAAGCTTTAGGCTGTGGTAAAATCGTTGTCAAAGCCACCTTTAAAAAAGCCGGTAAAATCCAGCCGGAACGTATTGATATAAGCGTTGAACTCACGCCCGATTTCCAAAAAGATTACGAGATTATCCCTTTTTTTAAAAACGAAACGGAAAACCAAAAAACCATTGCAGCTTTTATGGCCAAATACGTCAGTAAACCCTTTGAGTATTTAGAAAATGTGGTGGGCGTGGAGATTAACTTCAACAAGGTCTTTTATAAACCAGAAAAGCTGCGGGAAGTAAGCGAGATTTTGGGAGAGATTGATACGCTAGATGAAAAATTAAAGCAATTAGAAGCGGAACTGGCATTATGAGCCATACAAAATTTGAGCGGTATGATGCTTATAGAGATAGTGAGGTTGAGTGGCTGGGTGAAATGCCTGCATATTGGGATATTCGCCGCCTGAAAGAATTATCAAATATTCAAAATAGTAATGTGGATAAAAAATCACTTGAAAACGAATTGACTATTCAGCTTTGCAATTACGTTGATGTTTATAAAAATGAATTTATCAACGCAACATTGAATTTTATGTGGGCAACTGCTGATGAATCCGAGATCAAGCGATTTATAATAAAAAAAAATGACGTTTTGATAACTAAAGATTCTGAAACCTGCGATGATATAGCTGTGCCAGCATTGGCAAACGAATCTCTAGATAAAGTTCTTTGTGGATATCACCTAGCGCAGTTAAGAACAAACGATAAATTGCTTTTAGGATCTTATTTATTTAGACTTTTTCAGTCTAAAAATTATGGATTCCGTTTTGTTATATCAGCAAAAGGTATTACTCGTGTTGGACTCGGTCAATCGGCAATAGCCGATTCACTGACTCCAGTTCCTTCTTTAACGGAACAAACCGCCATCGCCAACTACCTCGACACCAAAACCACACAAATTGATCGCAAAATAGACCTACTCAGCCAAAAGGCCGAGCAGTATGGTAAACTCAAACAATCTCTCATAAACGAAACTGTTACCCGCGGATTAGATAAAAACGCCCCTATGAAAGACAGCGGCGTTGAGTGGATTGGCGAAGTGCCAGCGCATTGGGAGGTGCCAAGAATTAATGATATTGCAGCTAAACAGAAAATAAAAAACACAGGCTTACGCGAAAAAAATCTGCTCTCATTAAGTTATGGCAAGTTGAAGAGAAAAAATATCGAGACGAGTTTTGGCTTATTGCCAGAATCCTTTGAGACCTATCAGATTGTCAATCAAGGGAATATTATTCTCCGCTTAACAGATTTACAAAACGATTGGACAAGCCTCAGAGTCGGACTAGCAAGAGAAAGAGGAATTATTACTTCTGCTTATTTATGTCTGCATTTCTTAAAAATGATTAACCCAGTATTTGCTTATTATCTTCTGCATGTTTATGATTTGTCAAAAGTTTTCTATTGGCTTGGAAGCGGATTACGATCTTCAATGAAATTCGAAGATATAAAAGTATTACCTTTTATTATCCCTACTATTGAAGAGCAAAAGGATATTGCAGATTACCTCGACCAAAAAACTGACCAAATTGATCGTGTTGTTGAAACCATCAATACAGAAATAGAAAAACTTAAAGAGCTGCGCAAAACTTTAATTAATAATGTAGTCACCGGTAAAATAAAAGTCGTGTAAGACAGGAAAATCTCATGAACGAATTACACCTGCAAGACCGGTTTTTAATTCCATTCTTCCGAGAAGGCCTGGGCTACCAGGAAATCAAAGCCAACACTATCACCCAATCGCTGATTATTGAAGAAGACCTGCAAGCATTTATTTCATGCACAAGTCTGAACATAAAATCCTATGAATTACTGCTAAAAAAATATCATGGTAATGATAAACAATTACTGAATGATTTGATTGCTCTGATTCAGGAACGAATCACAAGCAGCCGGAATATGGCGTTGTTTATCAATGCAAATAAATCAATCACTTTGCAGGGTGTGAAGCTGTATTTGTTTTACACCAGTGATAGTGTGATTCACGACAATTCGTTATTTAATGAGAATATTTTTTCCGTTGTACAAGAGCTGCCCTATAAGTATAAATACCAGGGCAAACAGATTTTTGCTTTTCGCCCGGACATCGTGATGTTTGTTAATGGCATCTATTTAGGCTACAGCGAACTAAAATCCAACTATACCAACCAAAACGCCCGAAAAAACGGCCGAGGTAAAGTTATAAAAGATTATTTTGAGGCTGTGAAAATATATCACCAATACGTAGATAGCAACTCTATGTTGAGCGATACAGAAAGACAAGCCCTCCGCAAAGATTACCTCAAGATTTTTGAAAAAGCTATTCATATCACTGCCACAGATATTGGTGAAACCTATGTGATCCGAACCATTGCAGATTTTTTTGATGAGATGTTGATTGCCTGCCGTGAAGGAAAAATTGACCGTGAGGAAATTGAAAAGAAGGCATACAAAGTATTTAAGCCCTATCCATTGCTGAATCCGGATGCTGAAAAAAAAGATAAGATAAAAGAGCTTTTTACTGCCCACTATGGCAAGTTCTTCATGGAAAAAGAGATTCTGTATTACAACTTTATCGAACGTGATGTCTACATAAATAAGGGTGTTAAAGAGGTTAAGAGTGAAGTCGGCCGTTTAATTTCGCCACGCCCCAAACAAAAGTTCGGCACTGATAAAATTCTGGCCAAAATTGATGAATTTTTAGCACATGAAAAAGAGCCTGACTATTTTGAGAAGTTATTGGAAAAACAACTGGCAGATGTATCGGAAGTCAAGAGGAAAGAGCTGTTGGAAAAACGAAAATCATACTGCAATAATAAAAACGTCTACTCTTTACTCATGCAATATGCGGCAGGCTTCGGCAAGTCCAATATCATCGGCTGGTCGGCTTTGCAATTGAAAGACTTAAGACGAAACGGTAAATACGTCTATGACAAAATCATGATTGTGGTGGACAGGCTGCAACTCCGCAGTCAAATTGATTCCCTAATGCTGAACATGAATATTGATAGACGTATGTTCAAGGAAGCGACGAATAAGAAAACCTTTAAAACAGCCCTTGCATCCGATACCCGTTTGGTGATTGTTAATCTGCAAAAGTTTGGCTCCGTACGGGAAATGCTAGACAAGGAAGTGCTGGAAGAACTCGCCAAAATGCGCATTGTATTTCTAATCGATGAGATTCATCGCTCAAACACTGGCGACCAGCATGAAGATATGATAAGTATTTTTGATGAACTTCAAAGCCCTTTTGATGATGTTAACTATTCAAAAATCAGAACAAAAAAAAACCTGATTGTCGGTTTCACAGCGACACCTAATGACCATGCATTGGCAAGATTTGGTGAATTCAGCGGTTATGCCGAAAGTGAAAAGCTTTGGCGACCATTTGATAGCTACACAATGAAAGAAGCGATTGAGGATGGATTTATCCTTAATCCACTTAAAAATATTGTACCAATTGCTTCGAAAATGTTGTTTGATTTACCAAGTAACATGCTTGAGGGTTTTACAGAACAGGAATTTAAAGATGCACCGAAAAAACAAATTTATGAGAACCGTGAACGTATTGACGCCATTGCCAAATATGTGGCTGATTTGTTAGTGAAAGATGTGTATCGCCAAATACGCGGCACTGGTAAAGCAATGCTGGCCGTTTATTCCATTAAATCAGCTATCGCGTATATACAAGCAGTGACAAAACATTTTAATATCATAGTGAAGGACTCTAAATATGCTAAATATGCTGATGCACCGATTCATGTAGCGTATTCCAGTAATCAGGATGAGCAAAGTGCATCAGGATTGAATGATGGCATGACCGAAGAAAAGGTTTTGGAGAGTTTTGCTCTGAATAAAAATGGTTTAATGATTGTCGTGGCGAAGTTACAAACCGGATTTGATGAAAGAAAACTCCACACATTGTTTCTCGATAAAGAGATTACTGGTATCAGCGCTATTCAGACAATTTCCCGTGTCAATCGCACCACTAAATACAAAAACGATTGTAAAATTATTGACTTTTCATACAACAACATAAATGTGCAAAACATTAAAGATGCGTTTGAACACTTCTCAAATATAGTAGTGAGTGATTTTGATCCTTTTAGTGATAAGAAGGTTTTGGAGATTCTCCTGATAGAGCTTAAAAAATCCGACACCTTTGATAAGTTTTTCACAGTGTTCATGGCTATTTACCAGGATGCGGCTAGGCGTGATAATCCTGAAAGCTATTTGGATTTTGAAAACAGTTTGACAAAATATATCGATGCGAATCCACAACGTACCGCAGATACGAAAGCGAAAGCTGCCCAGTATTTCACTATCCTTAATCGTATAGAGTATGTGATTGAATTAGATACCAAGTTCAGCGAGCCGAGATTTTTGTTCTTCTGGCGCAAGTTCAATACGCTCTACAACATGATGAATCGTACTGAAGATGTGAAAGACCCAATAGAGGTATATTTTGATAATCAGATTGGAATTATTGAGGTAGAGGTTTATGAACCGCAACCAAAAAAGAAAAAACAGCTGAAGGTAGCTGAGGGTAAAAAACGATGGGGAAACGGCCAGTTTGATATTCTCGAAATCATCGCCGCCCGTAATGATCATGAAACCCAAATAGGACTGTTGATTAAGGACTTTGAGTCTAAGATTTTAGACTTTTTTCGCTATGTTCGTGAGACTAGCGAGGGTGAGCGATTGATTGTAAAAATTAAATCACATGTTTCTGAAGCTGAAATCTATGATGATTTTTCCAAAATCTATCGTCGCTATAAGGCACTTAACCGACAAACTGTTGGAGATTACTTCTTTAAAGAAACAGAAGACCTAGTTGATAAACTTTGTGATGATTTTGAGGGGACGGTAAGAGACGCTAAGGAATGAAGGAGAATCTCTGGAAGACATAAGCTATGGCTCATGAGAGGCACAATCCTTCTTATCTATAGCCCCAATTTTGACGCTGCATTATCCTTTAACATGTTGCCATCCAAAACATATTTGTTACAGTCAATTTCATCTTCTAACCACATTGCACCAAGAGACTGCCGGTATAGGAACCAGCCGCTAGAAACGACCATACTATAACCGCATTCTTGCCCATATCAAGATTATCAGTAACTGGGTGCATAAGCACAGGCCTTTTCCTTATGACAATCCAATGGTGGAATTCACTAACCTCTCTCATCCGAATCTTTCGCGAAATACTCACCGGCTTTCCAACTCCAATAACGGCCATCGCCAATAATGATGAAGTCTATCAAACGCAAATCTAGAGCTTTTGCTGCGGATTGCAACTGAATGATGACGCGCCTATCTCTGGGGCTTGGTTCAGGATCGCCGGACGGATGGTTATGCAGCACGATGAAATTCGGCGAGTTGGTCAGGATAGCGCCTTTGCAGACCTCTTTAGGCGCAACTAAAGCAAGGTTGTTGGAACCAATGCTAACAATCTCAAAGCTGTTGATAAGCATGCGTGCATCCAAATAAACACCAACGACCTTCTCCTTATCCGACCGTTCCATATCCTTAAATAATACGTAAATGTCTTCAGGTTTTTCGACCTGACCGCGGATAGGGTTCGGAATGTCAGTTTTGATATATTCGATTTTTAGCTGTTTCAAATAATCCATAGGTTAATTATATCATATTTCAGAAAGTCATAGATATTATCGCTACCCGTCAACCGCAAAGGGTCTCATTTTTTAGCGCGCGCGTCGAGGCCGTATTTCCGAAAGTTTCCGAATAAGTCTCTCCTTTTTCAGTCATCAGATTTAGAATAGCCCACCAGACTACGGGGCCTCGACTACCCCAAAATCCAGGTTGAGCAAAGCGAAACCCGCGGGTACTGAGCGCTTTACCAGCTTCAGTACCAAGTCCGGGAAACACACGCAAGCGAAGTTATACACAGGTGGTAGTTTTTGCAGATTGTTGGGTTACTGAGCGTGGTTCTCGGATGGATTTTGGGGTAGTCGAGGGCCTAGGCCATCGACGCGCGCGCAGCTCGTCGCCACGGAAAAGAAGCAATAAATTACCGGATGGTATACTTTTATAATAACAAATTTGCTTCGAATAGAGTGGGGATGAGCATCCTTTTTTCAACATCTCTTAGAGATGTATCGCGGGATTGAGAGAAAAATCTTTGCCGGCATCACCGTTAATTGCTAAAATGACAAAAACTGTCAAGCCTATGCCCGCAAATAAACAATCCCGCTACAAAAAACCACCTGCGGATGAACTCACACCGATTCGTTTTGAAAAACGAGACCTTGCCATTCTTGAGCTTTTTGGCCGTGAGCACTGGTTCGAATACTTGACCGCCAGGGGTATTTCCTGGCAACTTGGTCGTTCACTTAATTCATTGCAGCATCGCTTGCAGAAACTGTATCATCACGGTTATCTGGCTCGCTGGCATCCGCCGCATACCTATACCGGCGGTAGCCAGCCATGCGTCTACTATTTGGATGAATTGGGGGCTGCCGAACTCCGAAAATATACAAAAAAGCGAGTGAAAGCCAAACGCCTGGCGGCTGGTTACCACCCGTTTCTGATGCATACCGTGCTGCTTAACGAAATTCGTGCAATCATCAAACGGGCTGCCACAGAGCAGGGTTTGATAGTACCCTATGAATTTCAGGATAGAGAGTTTGTTGACCGCTTTAGAGCACAAAGGCAGGTCAGCACGGATAGGGGACAGGTAGGCCGCGATACCATGTATCACCTCGTCCCGGATTGGATGTTTGCACTTGCCAATGGGAAAGACGAACAGGGGAACCTGTTGCAAGTTCGGAATTTTTTCCTGGAATTACAGCGTAGCAAGGGCGCTGTAAAGAGCCCCAAACGCTTGCGCTCACGCTATAAAAGTCTCAGGCACCGCCTCGAAGCATACTACTATTTTTATAAGCAGCAAAGATGGACAGCTTGGGCAGAGGTCAAAAAACGCAAGTATGCAGCTATTAAAGAGCCGCAGAATTTGCGAGTATTGTTTGTAACCGAAGGCATGAGCCAGGAAGAGCATACAAATCTTATCGCTTTGGCACGTGATATCGATGAGAAGAAAATCGGACTTCGATTGTTTCTATTTCTTCGATATGAAGAGCTTGGCCAAAACCCGGTTCAAAAAATTACGGAATCCATTTGGCAAACGCCAGTGGCAGGCGACTCGCCAGTAGATATTTTCAGGCCGTAAAAAAGAAGTCCACCTATCAGGTAAACTTTGGAACAATCATTAGGTCGTTTACCACAAAAGAATAATCCCGCTCGTATGAAGCGGGATTTTTCTACAAACTATCAATTTTGGTTATTGCTCGATGGGAAAATATTCAGTGTTGTTTTTTTGTGACTTTGATTTTCTATCTGCAATTTTAGATACAAGGAAACCAAACAAAGCAATACCAATGAAGGCAAAAATAGCAACGAAAATTTGTGAGTTCATAAGACTTTAATGATTAACTTGTTTTAGATATTTAATAGCGTAGGCATAAATTGTAATTGTCGACAACAGGCCAATGGTGAAAATAATAGCTGCTGCTAAGGCTTCCACCTCGTCAAGGGCAACATTGATTAACACACCAATGATTAAACCTGAAGCTATTGTATTTGCTAAATTAAACAAACTTTTGCCCAATTCGTAATGCCATCTCATAAATTCATTATATATCAAGGTGATATCGGTGTCAAGTAGAGATATTTAGGAAGTAAAAACCCCGATGTTATTTAATCGGGGTTGGTGCAGGTGGCTATTTTATGTTATCTCTATTTCAGAGAACTTTTTAGGCGTCCAAAATAAATCACAATCAACCTCAGCGCCATTGATATTTATATTGTCCAGTTCGCTGAGAGTGAAATAACCCCACTCAGCGTTCATTGGGTCGTTGAGATTAACAAAGCCAAAGAAAGTGTCCTTGCCATCGAATTCCACAACATACCAATCACAACCACCAATAAAAAAATGCAACCGGACGACCTTATCTTTACAGTCAACTACACCATCGGTCTCGTACAGCTTAGGCAACTCATCCAATACTTCTATTGCCGGTTTATTCCACATATATTTCACCTCTCTGGTTTAATCAAGCAAGGTTGCAAACAGGCCGAGCAGTGGTTCCTCGGACTCAATAGGTACATCTTTAGTAAAGACGATTCTTTCAGTGAGGCCTGGCTTACGTTCGAAAATTGCAGCAACGCCACGGTGATAACCGCGCATAATCGCCGCCACAACAATAGCCTCATGGCGTTTTTGGTTTTGACCTTGACCTTCGAATAATCGTGTCTCAAACGCCAGTAGGTAACCCCAGGCCTGCTCTGCTCTAAAACGCCCTTGTAAATGTGCCACCAGGGCAGCCTTACCTTCATTACCGTTGAATTCTATGTATCTGAAATCAATCTTTTCCGGCTTTGCCGGAGTACCGCACAAGCCGATTACTCTCTGGTCAATCAGACCGCAATTTTGCATTCTCCATTTGCAGTTTTGCAGACATATGGTTAACATCTTATCAAGCACAAGTTTGGCTTGTTCATCATTCATTATCCCTCCTAATTTTGTTTTAAATGAAAGTAATTCGTATTTCAGAATTAAGTATATCAGGGATGGAGGAAACTTCAACTAACTGGAGGCACGCAATATTATTCAAGGCTGGGCTTTAATTTTATCCAACAATAATCATCACGTTCATGTTGCGATGCTAACGGCGTGCGCGTTTTAAACAAATGGAATCTACCAAGCTTGGCCACGCGTTTGCCTTAGCTGAGTATCTTGAACTTGATGAAACAGACTTTTAAGTGGGGAAGAGACGGCCGGTAGGCTGTCTTGGACGTAAAGGGGGCGTTAGTAGTAAATTTAGAAAAGATTATATGAACGAATAAAGGTTGACTTTCCTTTTATTTTTTAACATCTTTTTCAATTAATTTATGTATGTAAAAAGAACACAGGCGAATTTAACAAATAAATAAAGGTGTAAAGTTAAAATGCCAGGCTGGACATATTTAATTTTGAGTGAACGTGGTGAGGTTTACCTCGGTGCAACTAACAATCTACGAGTGCGACTACGGGACCACAATTCACCTGAAAACACTGGTTGGACGCGTGGCCGGCGTTGGCATTTATTGGATGTTCGTCAATTTCCCACTGTCAGAGAAGCTTTTTATTATGAATCAATGCTCAAGAAGAAACCTCACCAGAAAATTAAGTGGAAGCTGGCTACTATTCCGCAGGCCAAAAAAATTCAGCAAAAATTTGACTATGCTTTTGAACCATTAGACTGGCCGAGTCGTCATAGTAGGAGAGAGAAGCAATCATCCCAATCTTCTAATACAAAGTCAAGGCTTGCGAAGCAACTGGGTGGATAAGGAAAGGTCGAAGATGGGCTTCGGGCTTGACTTTGTGTTATATCGCTGTTACCGACAGCTATTGTAACCTGCTCGTGCTTTTGTTTTACATTACACGCCTTTGTTGTAATGGTGTGATACCTTCCCGAAACTTGAAAACATCCCCTCAATAATCTTTTTTCTTCGATAAGTTTCTTGCGTTTTATTAATATTGGTGTAAATTATACCACCCGATAAAACAGGATAACCTTTGATGACCCATTTCCTACGCCGCTCCGGGCTTATCGAAAGAAAGCAAAAACCGCAAGACTTCCTTCATGTCTCTGCAAGTTCTCTAATCAGTAAATTCCTTCAGGATAACATCGCGATTCTGCCTTCCGAGGAAGCTGTTGTCAAAATCTCCGCCCACCCCAAATGTCCGTTTTACAAATTTGCTTTCGCCGGGGAATGTGAGTTAGACCGGATCTGGTATTACATTGCCGCCAATGGGTCGCTCAACCCGTGTACTGCTGCTTAGGAAAGATAGTATGGGAAATAAAAAGTTTGGTGGCTGGAAGTCGTCTCCCGAGGCCCTCCATCAAAAAGACTAACACGAGAAGGGTTCTCGCATCTATATCTTTCTGGCTGCCACCAAACAATATTACAACTTTCATCTTTTGTAATAGTTCCATGAGGTCGTATTTTCGAATTTGTATTCTGGTCAAAATAAAAGAAAGCTACTGATGGAATAAATTCTTGCCGATAAATACTAACATTAAACCAGCTATAACTTTAAAGTATAGGTGGGGGTAGAACCAGTAAATTCTTTTCACTTGACAATTTTACCAGAATCCCTTATTCTTTACTTCAAGGAAACTAATCATAGTCTACATGAGTAACATAAATGAAAAAGGGAATCAAGCCATGCCATTGACGAAAGTAAGCACCAAACGGCAAATCACGATCCCGGTTAAGGTTTTTAAAGCGCTCGACCTTGAGGTAGGGGACTTGTTGGAAATTAACGTTGAGAACGGCAAAGGTGTTTTGGTACCGCAGAAATTAACGGCTAAAACTTCTGTTCCTAAGCTAACCCAAGCAGAGCAGAAAATTTTAAGAGCTGTCCAAAAGAAAATTTCAGCTATTGCCAATGATAAGCTCAACTCCAAAGGTTTAACAACAGGGGAAATTAAAGTGGGAGTTAAGGTCGGCTTGATTGACCCGGAACAAACCTGGTACTGGACCGAAGAATGGCAGAAAAAAGAGCGGGAAGCAGAAAGGGACATCCAAGAGGGGGATTTGAGTGAAAAATACGACGATGTTGATACAGCTTTGGCAGCACTTAAAAAAACTAAAGTATGAAGCTGCAATGGACCAAGCCGTTTGTTAAAGATTATCAGAAGTTACCGGAAAAAATTCAGAAACAGACTGACCGGAAACTCAAATTTTTAATAGCCAATCCCAGACATCCGTCTCTCCGGCTTAAAAAAGTTAAAGGTGAAAAAGATATTTTTGAGCTGAGCATCACCATGAATTACCGGTTGACTTTTAGCATTGCAACTGATGCCTATGTTTTGAGACATGTCGGCACGCATACTGATATTTTGGGAAGATAAGTATTTTTTCTTTATCTCAAGATTGTCTCTTCAATTTTATGCAGATAATCTTTTGGAAACAAAAAAAATTGTATCAACTTTTTTGTTGTTAAATTAGCATTATTTTTTTAGATTCTTTCTAACTTTACCCATAATCTTACATCCCCAGTATTTTTGTTTCATAGCATATTATCATTGAAGGAGTTGCGCAATATTGATAACACAAGGTGTTCAGATATTAGCTGAGATGCAGAATTGTTCTCCAGTATTATTAAGTAACTGTAAAAAGCTAGAAATTATACTTGGCAGAGGTATAAAGGAATATGGTTTGAATCTTATTGATATCCATGGTCATACATTTGAACCATATGGAGTTACAATTATTGCGATTATATCTGAGTCACATATTGCAATCCACACATATCCCGAAACCCAGCATGTATCGATTGACGTTTTTCATTGTTCCACTAAACCACATCAATTGTACAAACTCCTTGATTTTCTTAAGTTGCAGCTTGAAGCAAAGGAGATCAAACTTTTAGAGGTTTGTAGGGGAAATGAGTTAGAGGCAAAAGATAATGATTATATTATTTCAAAGGCAAACTATGGAATCGAAATACATTATCATATTAAAAATAACATAATCTCAAAGAGAAGTCGTTACCAGAAAATTGATATTATTGAAAATGATATTTTTGGGAAAATGCTTTTTTTGGATGGAGATTTGCAGTTATCTGAAAGCGACCTTCTGCTCTATTCACAGACTCTGGTAGAGTGTTTAAAAAGGAAAGAGAGTGTTAATAGAGTCGCGATCTTAGGCGGTGGTGATGGTGGTGTGCTTAACGAATTACTTCGCTACAACTTCAAACAGATAACCCTTGTTGACATTGACGAGGAGGTTGTTTCTCTATCAAAGAAATATTTTTACAAAGCCAACGAGCATCCTTTTGAAAGGCCAAATGTAAAGATTCAAATCGAGGATGCAAATAGATTTCTCGAGAATAACTTTGAGTATGACGCCATAATCTGTGATTTAACCATGTTCCCAGAAGAACTGACAAATAAAAATAGACAGGAGTTTTATGATAAAATATTATTGAAAATTAAGAAATGCCTAAATAGAAATGGTATTCTAAGTATGCAATGTTGTTCTGCACATGACTTGAAAACGAAAGAAATGCTATTAAAAATAATAAAAAAATACTTTTCTGGAGTCGAATTTAAAAGTGTGTTTATTCCTTCTTATTGCGAACCATGGATTTTCTGCTTTGCAATTAAAATAAAAATTAATAATGGATCAAATAAGTAAATATATAAATAACATTAAAAGGAAACAGTTGCCATCATAGAAAAGTCTCCGACATTGGCCAATAACTTTGACCAAGTGTCCTTTGATAACTCATACGTATATAAATTGCATTTATCTGTTCTATTTCGACCTTCCTGAATAAGCTGAAAACCAAAGTTGTCCATCAATCTCTCTGCCTCTTTTGTTACTCCAATTGCGTACAAAACACGATGTTTTTGTAGGCCGTAAAGTTTTTTTATATAATAGAGCATTGCCCAAATCATAACCCGTGCCCTTTTACATCCAGCATAGGTTGAGGGATCTCGTACAATAATACCGCTAATGTATAAAGATGAACATTTTTTTGATTCCTCAAAATCGCGGATGCAATCTGAAGCTAGTTGGGTATCTGATAATCTTCCTGCAATGAATTGTTCCATGAAGCTATCTGTCAACGCAAGAATACCAAAACAAGCACATAAAATGCCTTTCGAGTTAGTTATTTGCACGAAACCTTTGAGGTTTTTTTGGCGCCAGTTTTCAACAGTAGTAAAATCAACATATTCATGTCCGTAGAATGGCTTTGTGAGGTTACAGGCCTCATTAAGATTGTCTGATGAACAAAAGTCACAAAAATAACGACCATCAGAACCCATTTCATCAAGGAAGGAATCGGGAACTAATTGCATATTACCTCTTAAGTAGGCAAATATGAACGCAATAGTAATACAAAAAAGCCCACAAATAATAATAAAGTTGATTGACACATTGTTACCAGTTGCAGATATTCCACCAATTATTACTCCAGTTATGCTTACTGAAGTAAGTAGTGAAGCAAATCCGATATTTCGTCCAGCCCAAATTCGTCTCAAAAAATTAGGAGTTATTCTTTTTAATCCCATTTTTGTATCCCTAAATTATAACCAATATTGCCACCAATTGATAAATTCTTCTTCATTTCTCGCAATGGTGATTTCATTATTTTCATCAAACCATAAAACCTTACATAATCCTTTGGAGAATCGAGTTTCCCACGGTAAGTGGTATGCACCTGCATTCATCCAAATAAAATAGTCACCAATTTGGATATCTTCGGGCAAATCAGCCCTGAGTAATCTATCAAATGCCATACAAGTAGGACCGCAAACCGTAGTGTGTATTTTCTGGCCACCTCTTTCTGGAAACATAATAAAATCATGTATTTCCCAGTCAGAAACTAGCGCATGATTGGTTCTACCTCCATCACAGATTAAATATCTTGAATCTTCCCTTATTTTTAGATCGATGATTTTTAAAACTAAAACACCTGAACGAGAGGTAATGAAACGACCATTTTCAAACCAAACTTCTTTTAAGTTTGGAAACTTCTGACGTAGTTCTAATAAGCCCTGCCTTACGTCAGCTAGGTCAAGAAGTTTTGTTGAATTTGGTTCATCTGTGGTGGATTCCCCTGAGACGGGGAACCCACCACCAATATCTAGGTATGTGGGTGAAAAATCAGCTTTTTCACAGATATTTTTTACTTCGTTTATTGAAAGATTATAAGAGTCCCATGATCGAACATTGCTTCTTAAGTGGAAATGTAGACTTTCGATATTTGCTTTACTTTTTTTTAGTAGTGAAATTGCCTGTATTGATTCTTCGATTGTCATGCCAAATTGTCCACCATATTCAGGTTCGTCAGGATCAAATTCTTCGGATACATGGCACCTTAACCCCACCCGCCAACTATTTTTTAAGGCTTTCGACAATAGTTTATTCGTTTCAGTAATGGAATCGAAGTGAACCCTTATTCCTTCCAGATCATATTTGTGAAGCCAGTTGTGTTTTGCAACACCGTTGACTAGTATTTGATCAATACGATAATTTTCTTTAATAGCGGCTAGAAATTCATATTCACTCACAACTTCAATACCGTTACCTAATTTTTTCCAATTACGTATCAGCGGAGCTACGGGTTGTGTTTTAAAAGATAGCCAATGTTTTATAGGGATGTCAAAGTTAAGAACAAGAAGTTCATCTAAAGCGGATAATACAGGCCTCCATGCAAAAAGATAAAAGGGAGTCTCATGTTTTGAAACCGACTTCTTAATTGTTTCAGGCCATGAAAATTTCACTTATTAGTAACCATTTCTTTTATCTTTAATTTATTAATTTTTCCAGATGGAAGTTTAGGTAATGTGTTGACAAATAAAACTCTACTCAACTTTTCTTCAGATTTTAAGACACTATTTAAAGACTTTCTAAGTTGTTTTGCATTTACTGCCTTCTTCTTGAGTGGAGCGATAACTCCAACTAATTCAATCTTAGATTCATTTAAAGGATGAGCAATCACAACACAGTCTTGAATATTCGGACTCTTTTTAATCTTCATTTCAATGCTAGTTAAGTAAACCGTTTTTTTATCAATAAGAACACAATCTTGTTGCCGCCCTAAAACGTAAAAATAGCCATCTTTATCCATGTACCCCAAATCGTCAGATATTATTAATCGATTTTGCTTAACCTTTTTTGTTTCGTCAGGCCGGTTGCAATAATAATTGAAACTGGCTTCTTCTCCTCCAGCTAATCTGCCATCCTTTTCTGGTTCTAAAATTTCACGATTGTCGTCTATAATGAAAAGTTCATCCGTTAAGAAAGGGCGTCCGATAGAGTTAGGTCTTGTCTGAATATCTTCTGGGTCAGTAATTGTACCCAATGATTCAGAGTTTCCCCAAGATTCTACGATTTGTGATTCCAGAACTTTGGCAGCCTGTACTTTCTCTTCACCACTGATAGGAGCGCCCATTACTAGTAAAGTTTTTGCTCCTTTAGATCGTCCTTGGCTACCGACTGTGCAGATTCTAACAAACTCTCTTATTTGATCCGGTACAAAAAAAGCCCAGTCAATAGATGCTTTGGCTAGCTCTCGTTGATAGTCTAACCATATCACTTTGCTATCGTTATAGTCTCTATAGTCGTTAATAAAGATTGAACCTCCCACAAGAAGCGTAGAAAGAGACAGGACAAGCCCCCCTGTATAGAAAATTGGTCGACCAACATAAAAAGTTGTTTTCCGATTAAGCTGAAGTTCAATACACCAACCTAATATTTCAATAACCATGGAATAATGATCACGAACGATACCTTTAGGAATCCCGGTTGTTCCGGAAGAAAATAAAACCCCCCATTCATCAGTTGGCATACTCGATGTATAAAATGAGGGGCGCTCAGGAAATTTTTTTATGGTTTGAATCCGTTTTTCAATGTTTATTGAGTTCTCGATGTTAGATAATTGAGCAATATTTTCGAAAAAATAATCGTGAATAATTATTTTTGTTTCCGTGTCTTCTATGTTTGTTTTTACTGCTTCGAATGGTAGACCTGTATTTAAAAGTACAACGGATTTTCCTGTCGTCAAAATTGCAAGAAGTGAAATTAAGAAATGATATTTGGACTTTACTGCTAGTCCTATTCTATTGTTCTTGAAATCTGATTCGGCTATACAATTAGTTATAAAGCTAATGGCCAAATCAAACTCTTTATAAGTCACTACCTTACCGTTATAATACAGCGCGGGATTGTCAGGTTTATATCTACCCCAGTGTGAAACTGCCTCAGATATTCCAAAATGCATACAATACCCTCAGTTTTATTACAGTCCATTAATGAATATATTCATCAGTTGAAAGAACCCTTGCGAACCCTGATTCCATTAATTCACCAACAACCTTCCTGATTTCGTTTTCATCCATATTTTCCGTTCCGGGTGTCCCAGTTGCATCAATGATGAAGTCAACATAGTAGTCAAAATCTAACGCGTTACGGGCTGTTGATTCGCAACAAAAGTTCGTCATAAAGCCACATATTACAACTCGCTTAACGCCGTCTTCTTTTAGTTGTTCATTCAATTTAGAATTTGCGAACGCGGAGTATCTGGTCTTTACAAATTCAATAGAATCTTCTGCTCTAATTAAAGCACCATCATATTCAACCTCCGACGAGCCCTCTTTAAAATTAAAATCTTCTTCCGCTTCTCCATCGAAATCAAAGAGATGACCTGTATCCGAACCGTCTAACTTATGGACATGTCTTACATAATAAATAGGTGATCCGTTTTTACGAAAGTTCTCAATCAGATTATTTATTCTTGTTACTGTAGCTTTGGAGTCTTCGCAAAACATTTCGGAATCTGGATCAGTATAGATTTTTTGAACATCGATAACTATTAAGGCTGTTTTCATGTTATCCTCCATATTAATACTAATAAAGTAAGTGCTCACTAAATAAAGTGGCTTTTTTGAATTATTTTGTTTTACAATTAATAGATAGAAATATCCATACTTGCATCAGTCTTTCAACATGGAAAGAGACATTTTAGAATTAACCAACGCATCAATCGATGTAATGTTATCAAATCCAATAATTTTGCATGTGGTGAGAACTACTAATATATTAGAATATTTTACGAATTTGTCAAGAAATATGTAGAGTAACACTTAGAAAACATCAAAAGAAAATTGAGATTTTCGTGAAGAAGCGCTAACATGTATCGATTGGCTGATTATAATATCTCTTAGTATACTATCAAGAAAGTCTTTTCAATTTAATACTCCAAAAGAGTTGTTTGAAAATAATTTTGTCGCATTTGAAACTTGGATCCAAGGGTTAATATTTGGATAGAGTTTCTCTTAATCGCTTCCTGTTGCTGCCATAGAAGTCAAAAAAAATCCAATGGTTTCTGTACTATTGATAAAATATGTTGAACGAAACCGCATGCGCGGTAGTTTAGTAAAGCTTTTTCTGCTCGCTGTTTTTTGATAGTTTGGCATCGGCTTATTAGTCGACGATTTGAATTTGTTGTTCCAGTTTATCACCTTTGGTTAAACCGAAGTATTTTCAC
>JAJDAE010000058.1 GCA_029262035.1 Candidatus Zhuqueibacterota bacterium | reverse complement strand
ACGATCACCGACACATTATGTCCCCCAAAACCAAATGAATTCGACAGAGCCGCCCTGACTTCTCTTTGCTGCGGCTCATTGGCAGTGTAATTTAAATCACACTCCGGATCCGGCACCTCCTGATTGATTGTAGGATGCACTTCGTCTTTAAGCACAGACATTGTCGTTGCGATAAACTCCACACCGCCGGAAGCACCCAACAAGTGACCAATCATAGATTTTGTAGAACTAATGTTAAGTTTATACGCATTTTCCCCAAATACGCTTTTAATTGCATTTGTTTCAGCTATATCGCCATGTGGCGTTGACGTACCATGTGTGTTTATATAGTCAATGTCTTCGGGCTGAAGATTTGCCATCTTTAGCGCGTTAAGCATGGCCACCTGGGCGCCCGAGCCATCAGGAGCCGGCGCTGTAATATGGTGGGCGTCAGCCGTGAAACCAATGCCTACAAGTTCGCCATAGATTTTCGCATTTCTTTTCTGAGCATGACTCAAACTTTCCAAGACAATCATGCCGGCACCTTCGCCTATTACAAAACCATCTCTTTCTTTATCAAAAGGACGGCTGGCTTTTTCAGGGGCGTCATTACGGGTAGAAAGCGCCTTCATAGAATTGAAACCACCAACGCCCATTGGCGTAATCACGGCTTCAGAACCACCGGTTATCATGATATCTGCCTCTCCCCGGCTAATGGTTCTAAAACTTTCACCAATGGCATGGGAGCTGGAAGCACAAGCAGAAACCGTACTATAATTTGCGCCTTTCAGACCATGACGTATAGAAATATATCCGGGTGCAATATCGGAAATCATCATTGGAATAAAAAACGGGCTAATTCTCCGCGGACCTCTCTCCAAAAGAATTCTGCTTTGTTCTTCGAAGGTGCTCATTCCACCTATTCCGGAACCGGTAATTACGCCAACACGCTCTTTGTCTTCAGATTCAAAATTCAGACCTGAGTCGTTAATCGCCTTGTCGGCTCCGGCAATGGCAAATTGGGTAAAGCGATCCATTTTACGGGCTTCTTTTTTTTCCAGATAGTCTGCCGGATCAAAGTCTTTAATTTCACCGCCAAATTTAGTGACAAAGTCAGACGTATCGAAGTTTTCAATCAGACTAATTCCACTTTTTCCGGCTAAAAGATTCTCCCAGAATTGTTCGACTTCATGCCCCAGAACACTTACTACGCCCATGCCGGTAATTACGACACGCTCAGTTTTACTCATGCTCGACTCCGCAATAATACCTGTTTTTCAACTTTGAAAATTCCTATTTATCAGCTAATTTTTCTTCGAGATAGGAAATTGCTTCACCAACGGAATTCATTTTTTCTGCATCTTCATCAGGTATTTCAATATCGAACTCCTCTTCAAAAGCCATAACCAATTCAACTGTGTCCAGAGAATCAGCACCGAGATCATCAATAAATGAAGCGCCATCCTTTACGTCCGCAGCATCAACACCTAATTGTTCTATAATAATATCTTTAACTTTTTCGCTTAATGCCATTTTCGGCTCCTCCTAATTAGTATAAAAACTATTTTTAATTTGTTACACTTTTACTTGTTACATTATCATACCACCATCGACATTTAAAACCTGCCCGGTGATGTAATTCGACTCATCCGAAGCCAGGAAAGCTACGGCCGCTGCAATATCATCTGTGCTGCCTATTTTCCCCAGCGGTATGGAACTTTCAAGATTTTCCCGCATATCATCTGGAATTGCATCTGTCATATCAGTATCGATAAATCCCGGAGCAACGGCATTAACCTGTATATTTCTTGATGCTAATTCCCGGGCGACAGATTTTGTTAAACCGATAACACCGGCTTTGGAAGCAGAGTAATTTGCCTGTCCGGCATTTCCCATAATTCCAACGACCGAGGTTATATTTATAATTTTTCCACTGCGTTGCTTCATAAGCTTTCTTGCAATCGCTCTAATGCAGTTAAAGGCACCCTTCAAATTCACAGATAAAACATCATCCCATTGTTCCTGGGTCATGCGAATGAGCAGGTTGTCTTTTGTGATGCCTGCATTATTTACCAAAATGTCTACTTTTGAAAAAGTTTCAAACGCTGAAGCAACAAGTGACTCTACGTTTGAAAAATCAGCAACATTTACAGCTAATGGTAATGCTTTCCTGCCGATTGCTTCTATTTCCTTAGCCGTTTTTTGTGCTGTCTCTAAAGTGGTTGCAGTTACGACAACATCTGCCCCATCCTTTGCTAACTTGAGAGCAATCGCCTTCCCAATTCCCCTTGATGCGCCGGTAACTATCGCAACTTTATTCTCCAAATTCATTTCAATTCGCTTCCATAATATTATCTAACGATTCGAGACTACTTATATTTACGCAAGACACCTCTCGGCTAATTCTTCTAACCAAACCTGTCAAAACAGCCCCCGGGCCTATTTCGTAAAACTCACTGACACCGTCGGCAATCATATTCTGGATTATTTCAATCCATCGTACCGGGTTGGTCAATTGCGACAGCAAAAGAGATTTTAGTTCAGCCGAATCTGTGTCAGGTTTTGCAGTAACATTTGTATAAACCGGAACATCGGCATTATTAAATACTGCTTGATCCAGGCCAACTTTTAAGCCATCGGCTGCAGGCTGCATTAGTGCTGAATGAAACGCCCCGCCTACAACCAGGGGTACAACACGTTTTGCGCCTTTTTCTTTAGCCAGCTCCATTGCCATTTCAACGCCGGCAATAGAACCAGAAATAACTATCTGTGATGATGAATTATAATTTGCGACGCTTACAACATCCGACTTTTCAGAAGCTGTTTTGCAAACCTGTTCAAGAGTTGTTGCATCAAACCCAATGATAGCAGCCATGGTACCTGCACTCTGCTGTCCGGCCTTCTGCATTTCTTCCGCTCGAATTTTTACCAGTTTCAAACCATCTTCAAAATTAAACACATTGGCTGAAAACAAAGCAGAATATTCACCGAGACTATGCCCGGCAACCATGTGTCTGGTAATTTTTTTCTTCTGCAAGAATTGTGTTAAAGCCACGCTATGAACGTAAATGGCGGGCTGCGTGACGAGCGTTTGTTTCAACTCATCTTCGGGACCTTCGAAACATTTTTTTGCTAAATCAAATCCCAATATATCATTTGCGGACTGATATAGCTCACGTACATTTTCATGTGCATTGTATATATCCTGAGCCATGCCGACGAACTGCGAACCTTGCCCTGGAAAAATAAAAGCTGTTTTACTGATTTTCCCCTCCAAAACTCAATTTATTTATATCCGAATAGCTGCAGAACCCCAGGTAAGGCCTCCGCCAAAAGCAACGAGTACGCACACATCGCCTGCTCTTAATAAGCCTTCTCTACGAGCTTCATTCAGAGCAACCGGAATAGATGCGGCTGATGTATTTCCGTAGTTCTGTAAATTTATATAAACCTTTTCTGATGGCAATTTCACACGGCGGGCAGTTGCGTCAATAATTCTTTTATTGGCTTGATGAGGAATTAAAAGATCAACTTCTTCTGATGTTATATCTGCCTCACTTAAAATATGCTTTGCAGCATCACCCATGGCTGTTACCGCTGCCTTAAAGACCTCAGGGCCTTGCATTTTAATATTATTTAAATTTTCTTTTACGGAGACCTCGGGGGGATATTTAGTTCCGCCACCCGGCATATTTAAAAGGTCGGCTAAACGGCCATCTGTTTTTAAAAAAGTAGCTAATATACCGCGGCCATCCCCATTTGCCGGCCCCACAACTGCAGCTCCTGCAGCATCACCAAATAAAACACAGGTCGAGCGATCCTTCCAGTCCGTAATTTTGGAAAGAACCTCGCTGCCAATAACCAAAATATTTTTTGCTGTTCCGGAACATATCAAGCCATCGGCTATACTCAGACCAAATATAAAGCCGGAGCACGCAGCTTGAACATCAAATCCGGCAGCATTTACCGCCCCGATTTTATCCTGAACAAGACAGGCCACTGAAGGAAAATTAAAATCACCCGTCACAGTTGCTACAATTATCCTATCAATATCTTCAGGCTTTAAATTTGCATCCTCCAAAGCTATTAATGCCGCTTCAGCAGCCAAATCCGAATTCGTAGTTTTGCCGTCTATAATATGACGTTCTTTAATTCCGGTACGTTCTACTATCCATTGATCGTTTGTATCTACAATTTTTTCCAGATCTTGATTTGTAAGCTTTTTTTGAGGTACAGCAGCCCCGGTGCCAAGTAACATTGAATGAATTCTATTCTGCATGACTTTTTTCCTCAACTCCACATAACGCCTGACTGATTTTGTGATTCACTTTTTGCTCAATCATCATCGCAGTTTCTATAACGGCATTCTTTATCGCTTTTGGGGTAGAGCTTCCATGACCAATAATGCAAATTCCATTTATACCCAACAATGGTGCACCACCATACTCTTCGTAGTCATAAATTTGCCGTAATCGATTAAAAGTTGGCTTCAACAAAAAAGCACCTATCTTTGAAAAAATTTTCTTTCCAATTTTTCTTTTTAGCGTTTTTGAATAAACGCCGTTAAAACTCTCGGCAAATTTCAGCACAACATTTCCAACAAACCCATCGGCTATAATTACATCTGCCATGCCATTCATTATGTCTCTGCCTTCAATGTTTCCAACAAAGTTCAAGTGGCTTTTTTGTAAAATCTGATACGCTTCTTTTACCGCATCGCCACCTTTTGATTCCTCATGCCCGATATTTAACAGACTTACTTTTGGATTCTTTTTTCCGTAGACACATTTCATATAGATATCCCCCATAACTCCGAATTGAAACAAGTCATTGGGTCTGCAATCCAAGTTTGCGCCTACATCTGTTAAAAAGGTAACTCCTTGTTCGTGGGGTATCAGCGAACCAATTGCAGGTCTCCTGACTCCCTTTATTCTCCCTAACTTAAACAATGCAGAAGCCATTGCAGCTCCTGTATGTCCGGCGCTGACCACTGCATCAACTTCACCTCTTTTTTGCAACTCCATTGCAACTAAGATTGAAGCATCCTGCTTATTTTTTAATGCATTCAATGGAGATTCATGCATCTCTATTTTTTCGGATGCATGTTTGATTGAAATATTAAGTTCATCTACTCTGAAATGGTGAGAAAGGTAGCTTTGAATTACCTTTTCATGGCCAACAAAAACGATTTCATATCGCCCTTTCCCAACTCGTGCTGCTTCTACACCGCCGTGAACGATGGATTCCGGCGCATAATCTCCCCCCATTGCATCAATGGCAATCCTCATCAGCTTTTATCGGTATTAATAACCGCCCCCGGAGGACTTAACTTGAACCATTGGGAAAATTAAGATTCCTTTGGAATAAAGACAGAGCGACCACCATAATACCCACAATTCGGACATGCTCTATGAGGCATCACTGGTTGATGACAGTTTGAACATTCAACTACATTCGGGGCGCTTAATTTCCAGTGCGTTCTTCTTTTACGTCCCCGTGACTTGGAAATTTTTCTTTTTGGTAAAGCCAATTTTATCTCCTAAATAATTATTTTCAATCAGTTAAGCCGGTTAACCCCGGTCTTTTCCTGAAATATTTTTTTCAAACCTTCCCAGCGCGGATCGAAGCTAACTTTTTCACATTTACACTTTTTAATATTCAAATTAACGCCGCATTGATCACACAAACCTTCACACTTTATCGAACACTTAAATCTCATTGGCAGCGAAACCAAAATAGCTTCGCGCAATCCTTCTGTCAAATCGATTTCTTGCGTGTTTCTATTGAGTAATCGTGACATTTCGTCATTGTCAAACATTCTTTCTTCGCTTGTATAGAAAACTGTGTAGCTATCTTCTAAATCTGTTTCATACTTTTCAAGGCAAGTTTCACACTCAATAGAAACCTTCACGATAATATCATTTGTTACAATAATATTTTGATCGCCGTTATCCACATTGCTGCTTATAGATGCTTTCACGACTCCGACCGACTCATCATTAAGCTCAATTTCAGTTGAATCCGGGTTGAATTTAAATTCATTCAAACCATTCTTTAAACTTTGGATTCGTACAAGCATATCTATAGACAAGCTCCCAAAAAATAAAGGCGAATTTAAAAAATAATTAACCCAGAGTCAAGCTAAAAAACCTATCCATAGCTTCTCGTGTGCCACCAAATTTGCCAGGATAAAACAGATTAAATGTACAGGTTTTGGCCAATATCCTAAATTAAACTAACTCTCTTCCTGAGAAGAAAAAGCCTATTTCAATTTTAGCATTTTCAACTGAATCAGAGCCATGTACGGTGTTGTTCTGGATACTTTCTGCAAACTCTTTCCGAATTGTTCCGGCCTCTGCTTCGGCAGGATTGGTCGCTCCAATTAGCTTACGAAAATCAGCCACAGCGTTATCTTTTTCCAGTGCGATTGGAATTACATTTGCTGAGGTCATAAACTCAACCAATTCACCATAAAATGGACGTTCACGGTGTACGGCATAGAACTTACCTGCAGTTTCATCTGTCAATTTAACCAATCTCATTGCGATAATCTTAAAGCCCGCATTTTCAATTTTATCAATTACTTTTCCGCTTAATTTTCTGCTTGTGCAATCTGGTTTCAAAATAGCTAACGTACGTTCCACAATAAAACTCCTTACTAGAGATATAAATGAATGATTATTTTCTCACTTCTAATTCAGCGCATTTTTGAGCATTTTACCAATATCAGCAGGGCTTTCCGCAACATGGGCGCCGGCATTTCGTAATGTCTCAATTTTTTCTTCTGCGGTGCCCTCACTGCCAGAGATAATTGCTCCGGCGTGTCCCATTCTTCTTCCCGGAGGCGCTGTACGGCCTGCGATAAATGCAGCAACCGGCTTGGTAAAACTTTCCTTTATGTAAGCCGCAGCTTCCTGTTCGGCAGTGCCCCCGATTTCACCGATGACCACAACAGCATCTGTATCACTATCGTCATTAAAAAACTTTAGAGCATCTGTGAAATTAGTTCCAATTATAGGATCTCCACCAATCCCAATACATGTAGACTGGCCGATCCCTAAATCGCTCAATTGCTTAACAGCCTCATAAGTCAAGGTGCCGCTACGTGAAATCAATCCTACTCTGCCAGGCAAGTGGATAAACCCAGGCATAATACCAATTTTACACTTCCCCGGTGAAATAACACCCGGGCAATTCGGTCCAACTAAAACGGTGTCTTTTATTTGCAAGTATTGGTAAACACTTACCATATCAATGGCAGGAATTCCCTCAGTGATACAAACAATAAGCGCAACACCGGCGTCGGCAGCTTCCATTATGGCATCTGCAGCGAATGGTGGTGGAACAAAAATAACTGAAGCATTCGCCCCCTGCTCTTTAACTGCATCTGCAACGGTGTTGAAGACAGGCACTTTGTCATCAAATTTTTGACCGCCCTTACCCGGAGTAACCCCAGCGACCACTTTTGTTCCATATTCAAGCATTTGGCGGGAATGAAAAGAACCTTCGCCTCCGGTGATTCCCTGAACCACTAACCTTGTGTTTTCATCTGCTAAAATACTCAATTTTTTCTCCTTACATTATATAGCTTATAAAAAATCAAAATTAATTTAGAACCGCTTTAGCAATTTTTTCGGCTGCATCTTGAAAAGAACGCCCAACTTCGAATGCAACATCAGATTCTTCCAAAAGGATAGCAGCTTCTTTTGCATTTGTTCCTTCCAAACGCACAACAACCGGTACGCCGATATCTATTGTTGACGCAGCTTCAATGACCCCTTTTGCAACCCGGTCACATCGAACAATACCACCGAATATATTGATCAAAATTGCTTTAACATTTTTATCAGAAAGAATGATTTTAAAACCATTCTTCACTGTTTCAGCGCTGGCACCGCCACCTACATCGAGAAAATTTGCCGGCTCGGAACCGGAAATATGAATCATGTCCATGGTCGCCATTGCTAAACCGGCACCGTTTACCATGCAGCCAACTTCTCCATCTAGTTTGATGTAATTCAGATTATACTTGCCTGCCTCTACTTCAAGAGGCTCTTCCTCATGCAAATCACGTAACTCAGCAATTTCCTTATGGCGATACAAAGCATTATCATCAAAGTTAATTTTGGCATCTAATGCCATAACTCCGCCCTGTTTGGTAACAATTAGCGGGTTAATTTCGGCCAAGGAGCAATCCGTTTGAACAAAAGCTCGATACAACGCTGCCAAAAACTTCACAGCATTCTTTACCTGGTCTCCTTCAAGGCCCAAACCAAAAGCAATTTTTCGCGCTTGAAAGCCTTGCAGACCAATTGCAGGGTCAATGTATTCTTTAATAATCTTTTCAGGAGTAGAAGCTGCTACCTTTTCGATTTCAACCCCACCCTCAGTGCTGGCCATAAAAACCAGTCGGCTCTTAGCACGGTCTAAAACAATTCCCAAATAAAGCTCTCGGGCTATATCAACACCTTCTTCAATCAGTACCTTTGTAACTTTTTTCCCTTCAGGACCGGTTTGATGGGTCACTAAATTCATACCAATTATTTGGCTCGCAATTTCACGTGCCTCCGTGGCACTTTTGGCTAACTTAACCCCGCCACCCTTTCCACGGCCGCCAGCATGAATCTGCGCCTTAACGACCACCGTACCGCCACCTAATTTTTCAGCAATTTTTTCGGCTTCGTCAGGAGTGTTCGCTACGTATCCCTCAGGAACCTCAACTCCAAATTTTTTAAGTATTTCCTTTGCCTGAAATTCATGAATATTCAATTTAAAGCCTCCATAATTTTTATTTTTCTTTATCTTGCAACCGTATAAAATCCTAAAAATCCACTATGCATAAATGAATCATCCGCTTTCAGGACTCCAAACGAATACAGCTCATTTTACCGAGCACTGAATATAAAACAAAAAGCTTCTACTTGCAAGCGTTTTAGCCCATGAAATATTAACTTTCATTTACTAAATTCCACTTAAAATAATATCTCTTTTCGACAGAATTGAGCAACCAATAAGAAACTCATTAGATATTCGTCAAAAATTGCTAAACGGAATATTTAACCACTCAGCCCGACTGATTATTGACCACTTGTATGATTTTTAACCGTATAAAATATCATCACTTCTAATACTGAGGATTTATTTTTTCCGGTTAATATTTCCATTACAATGTTTAAGATTAATAACATATTTGACGTAAATAGTTGTTTTAATTTAACCAAGCTAAACATTTATTGCTGTCAATAAATATAATATGAAAAATAATTCAGCAATCACATAATGATTTAATAATTGGCATAGATGTTGCAAAACGGAACAGTGAAACTTAAACGATACAGCTCAATTAAATTAATTTCTAAAGCAGTAATTACAGGTCGTGGTTATGTTTTGGATTGTGGACAACTAGCTCCCCACAAGAACAGAAGTATTATTTAAATCCCTTGGAGGATCAACCATGGAAAAGGTGGAAACAACTAATGCAAAAAGTATAGTCCTGTTTGACAGGTCACTATTAAATGGCGGAAGAGCCCTTGACGAAATTTTAGAACGAGAAGGGTTTCATCCTAACCATTTTGACAACCTACGTAACGCCTTAGAAGTAACAATGACTGAAAAACCTTCAGTGGTAGTAATTGACATGGATGAGTTTGGGGAGAAAACTTGGTCCACCTGTCTCGAATTAAAGGATGATATCGGGACAAGAAAAACAGGTATAATACTTCTGTCTTCAAATAACGACGACATGTTGAGAATTAAAGGTTTTGAAATGGGAGCCGATGATTTTGTTGTAAAACCCTACAATAAAAGAGAATTGGCAGCAAGAATAAAAGCAATTAGTCGTAGACTTTCTGCCACGGAAGGCAAGAAGATAAAAGTCAAAGACATTGAGATCAACTTGGATGAACACAGAGTAAGTAAGGCAGGGAAGCCAATTGACTTAACATATATTCAATTTAAGCTTCTTTACCTCTTAGCTTCAAGAAGAATGAACGTATTTTCCAGGAAGGAAATTCTTGAAAGAGTTTGGGGTAAGAAAGTCTACGTTACTAACAGAACTGTGGATGTTCACATTAAACGTCTGCGCGAGAAATTAGGTGAGTACAAGTATCCATCCCAATACATTGAAACAATTCATGGAACCGGATACCGTTTTCTCTAAATAAAATTTTCCTCCCTCCGGGCCCCTGGTCGTAGACTGGGGGCTTTTTTTA
>JAJDAE010000057.1 GCA_029262035.1 Candidatus Zhuqueibacterota bacterium | reverse complement strand
ATGACCCATGAAGATGAAAAAGTAGCCCGAAGAGTTGTCGTGCTGGGATATGAAACCGCAAATACTTTGTTTCCTTTTACCGACCCAATCGATAGAGTGATAAAACTTGATGGCCGAAAATACAAGGTCATTGGCGTATTTGATGAAAAAAAATCAGCTTTTGGCAGTACTTATGATAATATTTGCCTCATCCCAATTACAGTTTTTCAACGCACTTATGGCAGGTTTAACCGTCGCGGCCGTGAGCGTTCGGTAAATGTAACGGTTCGGGCAAAATCTCCTGAATTGGTTGAAGATGCCATCGAAGAAACCCGGGCTCTAATGCGTTTCGAGCGCAAAGTAGACCCCAAAGAAGATGATGATTTTACTATTTTCAACAGCCAGAGTAACATTGATTCTTTCAATGAAATGACCGCAGGTGTGAAAGTCGGCGCATTTGTAATCGGGATTATCGCGCTGGTGGTAGCGGGCATTGGAATTATGAATATTATGCTGGTTTCAGTCACCGAGCGAACCCGCGAAATCGGTATCCGTAAATCACTGGGCGCCAAACGCAAAAGCATTCTCATGCAATTTTTGATGGAAGCAGTTATTTTGTGCAACATCGGCGGTGTGATTGGCGTGGCGGTTGGTTTCGGGCTCGGCAATGTCGCATCATTCTTAACCGGTTTTGAAAATGCAGTTCCGATGGAATGGGCAGTTACCGGTCTGGTTTTCTGCACTATGGTCGGGCTGACATTTGGTATGTGGCCGGCAGTAACGGCATCGAAATTAAGTCCGGTGGAGGCGTTGCGGTACGAATAAAAGCTTCAATTAAAATACTGAAAATTTGTAGGCGAGTTTATTTATTAAGCTCGCCTTTTTTATTTCAGAATCTTGAAAAAGTAGATTGACATTTCATAACAAAATTAATATTCTTTAACATTCGTCAAACTCTCCGTGCATTTTGGCAAGTATAAATTATACGTTTCAAAGAGGTGCATTTGGATTTAGCGTTATGAAGCTGGTTTTTGGATAACTTTCCAGATTTCATTTACCATTTTTTAAAAGTTATAAGATTTCATACTTTGCCAACATTTCTTTTCAAACCGCACCATAGGACTCAAATCCAAGCAGCCCGGAATTAAAAGGAACGAGAAAAATGAATACTGACTTGATACTCAAGATGATTTTTAACCTGGTGGGCGGCCTTGGCATTTTCCTGCTTGGAATGAAATATATGCAACAAGGTTTACAAGTGGTTGCAGGCCCAAAAATCAGGAAAATGATCAATGCCGTGACTTCGAACAGGTTTATGGCGGTTGGTATCGGGGTATTTGTGACGACACTGGTTCAATCCAGTTCTGTTACTTCGGTCATGGTGATTGGTTTCGTCAACAGCGAATTAATGGCGCTTAGCGGAGCAATTGGCGTAATTATGGGCGCCAACATCGGTACGACCATCACAGGCTGGATTCTGGCCTTGAAAATTGGGAAATATGGCCTCCCGATAGTTGGCCTGAGCGCCTTTGGCTGGCTGTTTCTGAAAAAGGAAAAATTTCGTTTTATAGCGTTGGCAATACTTGGGATTGGGATGGTGTTTTTTGGCCTTGAACTTATGAAAAACGGCTTCAAACCACTCAGAGGGCAACCCGAGTTTTCCGCCATGTTTCATGCATTTCAGGCAACTGATTACTTCGGTGTCTTGAAAGCCGCTCTGGTAGGTTGTGTGCTGACGATTATTGTGCAATCTTCATCGGCAACACTTGGGATCACGATTGCGTTGGCCAACACCGGCGTCATCGATTTCTACACCGCAGCGGCTTTAGTTCTGGGAGAAAATATTGGAACGACCATTACGGCTTTTTTGGCGTCCTTAGGCGCAGATGATATCAATGCCAAACGTGCCGCGTACTTCCATGTAATATTCAACGTTTTGGGGGTAGTCTGGATTACGGCGCTTTTTCATCCGGTGTATATTCCCTTTATAACTAAAATAGTAGTTGGCGCTGATCCTAATATGCAAAATGCGGCAGGAGCATTCCCTTATATGACTAGTGCGATTGCTGCGGTACACAGCGGCTTTAATATTGCCAACGTCCTTATTTTTCTACCCTTCACTGTTTTTTTCGCGAACCTGTTGACTCGACTTGTGAAAGGAAAAGGGAAGACTCAGAAAGACTATTTAACGCACTTGGATTTCAATGTTGACACCTCCCCCTTAGCAGCCATCGAACAGTCTCGCTTTGAAATAAACCGAATGGATTTCAGAGTCGGGGAAATGATGGAAAACCTGCGAACCATCATCGTGGCTAATGGCGCCGGTACAAACTACGGTGAATTGAGCGAGCAGGTGTTTGAGCGAGAGGATATACTCGACAAAGTGCAAATTGAGATTACCACTTTTCTCACCAACTTGCTATCTCGATCTATCAGTCATGAATTGGCTGAAGAGGCCAGAGTCCAACTCAGGCTGGCTGATGAATACGAATCTGTGAGTGACTATATCACTAACGTATTAAAGCTTAGTTTACGGTTGCAGGAAGCCGACGTTAAATTGTCCGAGGCGCAACAAAAGGAACTGGTTGAATTACACGATGCGGTGGCTGCCTACTACCATTCGGTACAGAATGGCCTGGGAGGTAACGGTGCGGCTCAATATCTTCGGAGAATTCGAAAGGATAGCCGTGATATCACCAAAAAAATTAGGAAGCTGAGAGATATCCACTGGAATAGATTGTCGAGCGAAGAAATCGAACCGCTGATCAGTACTTCATATATGGATATTGTTGTTGCCTATCGCGGCATAAAAGACCATCTCCTCAATATTGGGGAAGCGACTGTAGGCGGGAAATCTTTAGCCGCCAAGACTTAGAATAGCTGATTTGGTAAAAAGAATATCTGCCAATATCACGCCGGGCAAATTAAAGTGGGCTGAAAATTATATACACCGCCGAACAACACAAGGAATTTTGCAGATGAGTGACTTTCAAGCAATACACGTTTCTCGCTCACATACCATTAAACTCAATGCGCCATTAAAAGAAACCTTTCTATTATTTACACCGCTTGGTGAAAAGAAATGGGCGCCCGGCTGGGACTTCGAGGCGGTTTACCCTGCCTCGGAAGAGACGGTTGAAAATCTGGTGTTCACCACAATATCCCAGGACCACGCCCAGTCCAAAGCCATTTGGATGTTGACTCGCCTTGAGCCGGAAAGTCATCGTATCGAATATGTGCGAATTGAACCGGAATCAAAAATCGGAAAGGTGATTGTATCTTGCAAACAAGGCATCGAAAATACCACGCTCGCGGAGGTTCGTTATATTTACACTGCGCTTTCCGAGAAAGGTAACGAGGCGCTGGCCAAATTTACCGAGGATTTTTATAAGCAGTACATCGGTATGTGGGAAAAGGCGATCAACTATTATTTGGAAACCGGCGAGATAATTGACGAGTAATTTGGGACTGTTTCCTTCCTGATATTACTTTTTATTTAGGCCACTCTTCTTTCGGTTTACCCAGCCAAAGCCAGACAATAAAATCGAGCATAGGTGGTTCAGCACCCAAACTGCGTAGCCGGGCATTTATCTGTCCGCGGTGATAGTTGCTATGCATCACCAGTTGCATCATGGTTTCCCCTAAAGTGGTAGGGCCATCTGTTTTAGTAAGTACTTCATTATACATTTTTGCCCAGGGGACAGTAATATTTTCCCCTAAATCCAACTCAGGATTGTTTTCCCGGAAAGGTGCAAATTTTTTATGAACATCTTTACCCCATTCAAGAATTTCATTGTGATTTTTGAAATCAGGGAATTTACGGTACAAGTATCCGTCACCGGTCCACAATCCCAAAAACGCATGATGCGTGAGATGAATATGGTAAAGAAGTTCTTGCACCTTTATATCTTCCCTTCCTTTTGGAAATGCAAGAACAGTTTTCCAAACAGTAATATCTGCCCAGAGCATGTGTTCAAAAAGTTCATTTAAAGAATTATGAAGTTGCATTTGATTGCTCAAGATTTTCTATTTCATAGTGGTTTTAAGGTGCGTGCCGGTAGAAGAAAAAAGATTTGTTTCATCCTTAAAAGTAACAAGTTATAAAAAGGAATTTTCATTAAACAATCAGTTGCTAAATAAAAATCACCAAAATTAAATTGTAGCCCCATCCCGGGTAAAATAAAAATGAGTGTTCTAAACTGAACTTTTTACGATTTTTTTAGTTGAAATTTTTGCTTACAATCATAAACTGAATGGAATTATATTTTTATTGACATTATGATTGTTTTTTTATATTTTTCTGCGTTTTGAATAACGGCTATAAACACTGAGGAGGAGCTATGAATCGAGGAAATTTGAACAAACGGGGTACAGGATTATCACTTTGGGCGATAGTCGCTGCACTGTTGTTCACGGTAGTTATGTATTGCCCAACACCGTCTTTTGCCGGTGGTGGCCCGAATGTAGGTGGAGCAAAACTCTACATTAAGCAAAATAATCTTGAGAAGGCTGAAGAGGTTTTGCTTAAAGAAGTTCAGAAAATAAATAAGAAGAATGAAGATGCCTGGTATCTTTTGGGGTACGTTTATGCGCGTCAAAAAAAGTATACAGAAATGAAAGATGCTTTTGATAAAGCGCTGGCCCTTAAACCCAAATTGGCTAAAAAAGGTGTAAAGGTCGGAGACGATTCGGGCCCTCAATTTCACGCTAAACATGGTGTTGACCTCATTTTGAAAGTTTGTTGGGCACAGGCCTTTAACGGAGCAGTTAAGCATTTTAATGATGCTGCGAATGCAACTGATGACTCAACCCGTAAAATAAGTTTTGATAAGGCGATTGAAAAGTTTGCAGCTTCAGCTGAAATTCAGCCGGACAGTTTAATGTCTTATCGTAACTGGGCCGCTGCTTTGATGAATGCCGGCCGATCAGAGGAAAGTGTAGTACCATTAAAAGCCGCGCTAATGATTGTACCGAATGATATTGACATTAGTCTGATGTTGTCTCAGGTTTATATGAGTACACAACAAGATAGTTTAGCCATGCCTGTTTTAGAAGGGCTTTGGGCAGATGAGGCCGGACGTTCTGCGGAGGTCGCGGATATGCTTTCAAGAGCATATATAAAACGTGGGGATAAAGCAGGCGCAACGGAAATTTACATAAAAGCTATTGCTGAAAATCCTGAACAATTTCATTTTCGCTATAATTACGGCACTCTCTTGTTAGAGGCGCAAGATTATGACGGCGCTATTGTGCAGTTCGAAAAATCTCTTGAAATCGACCCAAGCTCATCTGATGCAAATTACAATCTTGGTGCGGCATACTTGAATCGTGGTGTAGGAAAGCGCGAGGAACTTGCAGAAGACTCCGAAGACAAAGCCTATATGAAGGATTTCGAAGCAGCGTTTCCATACCTCGAAAAAACAATTAGTGAGAATCCTGAC
Source organism: Candidatus Zhuqueibacterota bacterium (assembly GCA_029262035.1). Taxonomy (GTDB): domain Bacteria; phylum Zhuqueibacterota; class Zhuqueibacteria; order Oceanimicrobiales; family Oceanimicrobiaceae; genus JAJDAE01. Next base: position 15,683 of record JAJDAE010000057.1, on the reverse strand, counting down.
AATCTGTCCACCTGGTTTACGTTGGGACGTATTGCGGGGCAATTAAACAAAATTTCTTTGGCCGGTTATGCATTTGCTAAAGGCGAACCTGAAAAAAGTGCTTTGGATGATAAAGTAAGAATAGGGATGCCCGGTGAGACTTTGAAAATGATTTTTGGTGAACCTGATAACGTGCAGGTGCTTGAGTCAGAACAATTTAGCAATGTTGAAGAATGGGTTTACAAGGAAAGAGCTGCCGTGAAAGGGAAAAGCGCAGTATCCGCACCTTTAAATGTCTATATTACAGATGGCAAAGTTGATGCTTTAATGGTTGTCAACTAATCTCTAATACATAAAAATTTTAAGAAAATACATCAGGGCTGTTCTTATTCAAGGACAGCCCTGTTTTACAATAAATCGATTCCAGCCTTATCCTGATACCTTCCGGGAGAAACTTTTTTAATGCCAACCTTTAAGGAAAATGAGAACTTCAAAGAGTTTTATCAAACTGTTGGTTCGGTTTATCCTGAAGAAAATTTAGTCTATAAAACTTTGCGGGGCAAAGTAAGACGGCAGTTTATTCTTCGCCACTTAAATTTATTTAACGGTTTACTGCTTGATCTCGGCTGCAATCGTGGCGCCTATATATCGGATTATAAAAATGGTTCTGCAATCGGCCTGGATCTCTCTTTTCCGGTTTTAAGCCGCGCACGAAAACAGTTGGGGAATATCTTTCTACAGGGGGATGCTCAAAATCCTGCAATAAAAAATGAAGGAGTTGACGTCATTTTATGTTCGGAAGTTCTCGAGCATTTGCCGGATGCACAAAAAGTGATCTCTGAAGCGCATCGTATTTTAAGGCCAAGTGGCGTTTTATTTTTAACCACACCAAATTATTCAAAAGAAAAACCAACGTGGGTCAAAATCGGTGAGATGGCTGATTACGGCGTTCAGGGCGTTCAAGATGAGTATTATTTTCATACAGCCTACAAACCAGATGAACTAAAAAAAATTTCTGAGGTTGCCGGGTTTTCGCAAATTGAAGTTGGGACTTTCGAAAAAGAAGTGAAATATGCAACGCGAATCCCGGTTTTGTTTTTTCATTTTTTTCGGTTGTTGAATAAATTACTTTTTAGAAGTCCCGAAATAGATAAATTTAATAAATTGATACTAGACAAGACCAGCCTGCAGATATACAATTTGTCAGTTTTTTTTGGTCTCAATGATTTCTTCGTGAAACTGATGGGCGAAGGTGTTAGAAGTTATTTAATCGCGAGAAAATAGTGCAAAGTGGTAAAAAAAATGTCCCACGAATTGCGATAACAGTTGGCGATCCCAACGGAATAGGCCCGGAAATAATTTTAAAAGCGCTTTCAAATGATTTGTATCGGGAAGTGGAATTTTTAGTTTTATCTCCAAAACAACTTTTTTTAGAATCCGTAAAGTCGCTGGGACCCGAGTTTCAGGATACCCCTGAAATGGATAATGAGCAGCTGATGGAATATAATTTTGAGCAAAGTAATATTGCTTTTACGAAGCTGCCGGGTTTCCAGGAAAATGCTGGTACAACCGGAAAAGTGACAGAATATGGGGGGAGAATAGCTGCTGAATCTTTAAGTCTGAGCATTGAGTTGGGGAGAAGAAAGCAAATTGATGCCATTGTAACCGCGCCGCTTTCTAAAGAGTCTTTGCATCTGGCCGGCTACAATTATCCGGGGCACACTGAGTTTCTGGCCGATGGCTTTGGAGTGGATGATGTTGTTATGCTGATGATAAGTGACGATTTTCGGGTGGGACTTGTTACCACGCATTGTGCATTAAGTGAGGTGTCGGGACTTATATCTGCTGAGGTCATCCTGAAAAAAATAAAGATAATTGATAATGAGCTTCGGAGGAAATTTGATATAGCTACTCCGGGAATTGCAGTTTCCGCCTTAAACCCGCACGCAGGAGAAAACGGTTTGTTTGGAAATGAAGAGATTGAGCATATCACACCCGCAATAGAGCAGGCCCAATTTGAAGGAATCAATGCAGTTGGCCCTTTCCCGGCAGACACTTTGTTTGTAGAAACTGAAAAAAAACCTTTTGACGCATATCTTGCGATGTATCACGATCAGGGTTTAATTCCTGTAAAACAAAAATATTTTGGGAAAGTAGTTAATTATACCGCAGGTTTGCCTATTATCCGGACTTCTCCCGATCATGGCACAGCCTTTGATATCGCGGGCAAAGGCAGCGCTTCACCAACCAGCATAATTGAGGCTATTCACCTTGCCGTCGAAGTTATTTCAAAAAACTAAGAAAGTCGCGCCCTACTCAAAGCTTGCCTTTATATATGATTTTTTAATGAGGTATGTGGATTATGATAATTGGGCTTCACATTTGGTTCGTTTATTTAATAAAGCCGATTTGGATGTTACCAGCGTACTCGATATCTCGGCAGGTACCGGAAGTCTGATTCTTCAGTTGGCTGAACTTGGCTACGAAGTCTCCGGGCAGGATTATTCGTATGATATGGTTAGAATTGCGAAAAAAAAGTTCATTAGTCGAGAAATACCTGCGATTCTCTGGGCCGGCTCTATGACTGAGCAGACATCTAAACTAAAATATGATGCCGTTATTTCAACTTACGACAGCATAAATTATTGTCACCCCATAGCAAAATGTGAAAAAGTATTTGAACATGTGGCGAATATTGTAAAGCCGGGTGGTGTTTTTATTTTCGATATCAGCACGGTTCGTAATTCAAAAAAATATTTTAGACGTTATTTCGACCAGGATGGCACAAATAAGTTTGACTATATCCGTCAGTCGTATTATCTTTCTGACACAAGAAAACAGATTAATGAGTTTTATATAACCTGGAAATCCCGCAAAAATGTTTGTTACAAAGAGTATCACGAACAACAAATTTATCAACTTGCTGAAATGAAAGAAATTGTTCCCCAGCAATTTTTTGAAATTGTTGGCGTGTACGATGGATTTTCGCTACGGCCCGGAACGGAAAAGTCCGACCGGGTTCATTTTTTGTTGAAGAAGAAAGCAAATGATTAGAATTCATAATGCCAGCCTGAAATACGCCACTGGCGATGGGTTAGATCGCATAAACCTTGAAATTAAAAGCGGTGACTTTGTTTTTTTAGTAGGTCCTACGGGCGCCGGTAAAAGCACCGTTTTGAAATTGATTTATATGGAAGAATTTCCAACAGAAGGTTACGTTGTTGTGCAGGATTACAACTCCAATGATATTTCGTATAAGGAAATCCCCTACCTTCGACGAACTTTAGGCGTCATTTTTCAGGATTTTAAGTTGCTTGATGATCGCGATGTTTTTGAGAATGTTGCGTTTGCATTGCGTGTCACCGGGACAAGAAGTCGGGATGTAAAGCGTAGAACATTGCGCGCATTGGCTGACGTTCGGCTGAGTCATAAAAGCCGTAAAATGCCGCATGAGTTGTCTGGTGGGGAGAAACAACGGATTGCTATTGCACGCGCAATTGTTAATGAACCGTCCATATTGCTGGCAGATGAACCAACCGGCAACCTCGATCCCAAAACAACCGTGGAAATTATGAACATTTTAGAAAAATTGAACGCACGTGGCACAGCTGTTTTGATGGCAACACATAACTATGAGTTGGTTAACCGTTCTTCCAAGCGAGTTGTTTCGATTAAAAATGGCAGGACTTTATCGTGATTCAAGGACTCATATTTGTAATTAAAGAAGGTTTTATGGGGTTGGTACGCGCAAGGTTCTCTGGCTTAGTAGCGACCTTCACGGTAGCTATTTCATTAATTCTGTTAGGTGTTTTTCTAATTATCACGGTAAACTTTGGCAGGGTTGTTGAAAATTTACGGAGTCGTGTTGAACTCGAAGTGTTCTTGGAAGATGCGCTTAACGAGGAGAATATTCAAAAATTACGGGGCGAAATAAAAAAAATAAATGGTGTCTCCGAAATAATATTTATTTCCAAAGAAATGGCAATTCTGGAGTTTCACGACTTGTTTAAAAATGAGCAAAAGGACTATTTTGAAACGTTAGGTTATAATCCATTACCTGCTTCTTTTAGGGTGAAATTGAAAGAAGATTTTCAGACGGTTACAGGCGCAGAGTATGTTTTTAATGAAATTATCACTCTAAAACAGATTAATACAAAAGATGTTGTTTACAGGAAAGAGTTTTTGGTTTTATTAGAGAAGTACATTAAAATTGCGATTGTAGTCGGCTTAATTGTCGGAGTTATTGTTTGCATAAGTGCATTGCTTCTGGTTTCAAATAACATTAAACTGATCATTTTTTCAAAGGCAACAATTATCGAAACCATGAAGTTGGTTGGTGCGACTCGTTTTTTCATTCAGGTGCCTCTACATATCCAGGGAACGGTTCAGGGTTTTATGGGCGGCGTGGTTTCGGCACTATTTTTGTATGGTCTTATGCGGCTGGGTTCAGTTGAAATTTCAGGATTGATAAACGTGAGTTGGAAGATATATTGGTCTCTTACTTTAATGGGCGCTTTGTTGGGGGTCTCCGGCAGTTTTACCGCAGTGCGAAGGTATTTATAAATTACAAAATTTCAATAGGTTTGCAGGGAGTTTTTGCTTGACAAAATAGGCAGAAATTGTTATCTTTGCATCATTTTATTTTGCAGAACTGTTGTTAATTGAGATTTGTTTTTTTATGAGTGACAGATGTTAGATTATACCGAACCACTATCTGAGCGGCAGCAAACAATTCTAAACTATATCGTAGAAGGGCATGTGGAAACAGCCGCCCCCGTCGGGTCACGTTATCTGGCAAAAAAGTACGAGCTTGGTATTAGTGCCGCAACGATTAGAAATGTGATGAATGATCTTGAGGAAATGGGGTATCTTAGTCAATTGCATATTTCGGCCGGACGCGCACCGACGGATAAAGGCTACCGTTTTTACGTCAACAATCTCAATGCGATTCTTAAGCTTAATAGGAAGGATCGCACTAAAATTTTAGAGAGTTTAAGTGATTACTTGTCTGATGTAAATGGTGTTTTACAAGCTGCGTCACGAGTATTAGGTAAAATTTCCAGTCAATTGGGTGTTGTAATGGAACCCAGGTTTTACCAGGGAATTTTTCAGAAAATGGAATTGGTCAGTATTTCTGATAACCGTTTTATGGCGGTCATATCCATTCAGTCGGGTTTGGTCAAAACCATAATGATGGAACTGGAGTCCAGTGTTTCAAGCGAGCAGTTGATTGAAACCTCTCAAATTATAAATGAAAGACTTGGCGGACTCTCTCTTAAAGAAGTTAAAGATACAATTGATAGAAGGTTAGCGGATGCCACAATATCTGAAAATAAATTAATCCGCTATATTACGGAGTCTTCTGACCGCTTATTTAATTTTGAATCTCTTGATGGTTTACATTTAGGTGGTGCCACAAACTTTATCACCAATCCTGAATTTTTAGATCAATCGGATATGGCCAAAAAGATTGGCTTATTGGAAAGTAAAGAGAGTCTGTTTTATAAGTTTGAGCAGGATGAGGCCAAAAAATTGACTGTTAGTATCGGTCAAGAGAATGAAGAAGATATGTTTCAGGATTGCAGCGTTATTTCAACCAGATATTTTCTTGGAAATATAACCGGCACGCTTGGTGTGGTTGGACCAACAAGAATGCAATACGCGAAGGTTATTTCTCTGGTTGACTTCATGGGAGATGCTTTAACAAAGATGTTTGCCAATCAGCGGAGTTAAGGTGATTTAGAAATGACAAGAAAGAAGGACACAGCTATTTTTGACGAAAAATTAAAAACTAATGATGAGGCGCCGTTGAAGGGAAAGACTAAATCAAACTCAAATGGCAGCAAAAAAAAGGTTGCGAGTTCTCCCAAAATTAAAGAGCTTGAAAAGAAGTTGGTTGAATTGGAGAAAGAACGCGACGAATTAAAAGACTCAGTTCTTCGAAAAGCTGCCGAGTTCGATAATTTTAAACGCCGCATGGAAAACGAACAAATTCAGTTATATGCCAACGCTAATGCTGATTTGATTACCGAAATGCTTCCTGTTTTTGATGATTTGCAGCGTTCCATTCATGCTGCCCGGGAAAAAGAGGATTTTGGGGGATTGCTGAATGGCGTTGAGCTTATAACGAAAAATTTCCTTAAGGTGTTTGAAAAAAGAGGAGTTGCAGCGATAAAATCTATAGGTGAAGAATTTAACCCAGAGCACCATGAAGCGCTTATGCAAGTTGAAAGTGACAAGCATTCTTCCGGAGTTGTCGTGGATGAACATCTCAAAGGTTACACTATGAATGGAAAAGTTCTGAGACATTCACAAGTTTTGGTTAGTAAGTAAAGGTATTATTGGGTTCTTTGAAAAATTATGCGTGACTACTACGAGATTTTGAACATCGACAAAAATGCATCCGACGATGCTATTAAAAAGGCTTATCGGAAGATGGCCATGCAGTATCATCCTGATCGAAATCCAAACGATAAAGATGCTGAACAAAAATTTAAAGAAGCCGCAGAAGCATATGAAGTACTGAAAGATTCCGGTAAGCGTCAACGGTATGATCGTTTTGGGCATAGTGGCGTTAAAGGTGGTGCGAGCGGTTTTGATGGGTTCGAAGTTGATCTTGGTGATGCCCTGCGTACCTTTATGTCGGAGGGCTTTGGATTTGGAGATATTTTTGGCATGGGGCGTGGTTCTGGCAGTCGAACCAACCGAAAACAAAAGGGTGCGGATTTACAGCTAAAATTAGAACTCACCCTGGAGGAAATTGCTGCCGGAGTTCAAAAAAAGATAAAGATTAAGAAGTCGGTTGCCTGTGGAACATGTGATGGCAGCGGTGGTGCCTCAGCAGATGCCCATATGACCTGTTTACAATGCCAGGGTTCAGGTGAGATGAGACAGGTGTCTCAGTCTTTGTTTGGACAATTTGTGAATATCTCTACTTGTTCTCGGTGTAATGGTAGTGGGAAGGTATTAAAAGACCCTTGTAAGACCTGCACTGGGAAGGGTGTTGTTAGTGGGGAATCCGTTGTAACAGCGGATATACCTGCAGGCGTAAATACTGGCAATTATCTTGTTCTTCGAGGAGAAGGAAATGCCGGCCCCAATAATGGGCCTAAAGGTGATGTTATAGTAGTAATTGAAGAAATTGAGCATGATCACTTTGAGCGCCATGCAGATGATATTTTGTATGACCTCCCCCTTAGCTTTGCTCAAGTTGCACTGGGTGCTGAGGTGGAAGTGCCTACTTTAAATGGGAAAGCCAAGTTGACAATTCAACCAGGGACGCAGACCAATAAAATTTTAAGGATGCGTAATAAGGGAATTCAGCATATGAATCAAGGTGGCAGGGGGGACCAATTAGTGCGTGTCATCGTTTGGACGCCAACAAAGCTGTCATCTGAGGAAAAGGAACTCTTGAAAGAATTAGACAAAAGTGAGCAAATGAAACCTCCATTGGATGATCCTGGTTTTTTTAAGCGAGTTAAGGAAGCTATTTTTTAGGTTAAATGTTTGGTTTTGCTAAGCAGGAATTGTATATCATTGCGTTTTTAATTTTCTCACTCTTGGTCGGTGCGTCTGTAAAAATGTATAGACAAAACTCAAGTGAAAGAGTGGTAAGCACGCCGACTGGTTCTGTTGAGCAGTTTTCAAATAAAGTTAAAGAAATCGATTCTTTGGAGGCTGCAACAAAAAAAGGTGAGTCTTTAAAGAAAAAAGAAGTAGTCGCTGAGCCAACTAAAACGAAATGGCGTAATATAAAGGTTAATGTCAATAAAGCGTCTGTGACAGAGCTTCAAAAAGTACCTCAAATCGGGCCGGTTCTTGCAAGTAATATTGTAGAGTATAGATTGAAAAAAGGTGATTTTCCCAAAATAGACGACATGATTCATGTTAAGGGGATTGGTAAAAAGACACTAAATAAAATTAGGGATTACTTAATCCTGAAATAAACAAAAATAAATTATTTTGAGGGAGGAGAAATGGCACTGCAAAAAGCGAAAGGTTCAATTTATTTTGAGATTGTCATTGTTATATTAGTTTTAATTCTAGTGGGATCTATTGTATATCCCAAAAAGTTGGCTGAACAAGAGTCAAGCAATATTGAAGTGAGCCGTTTTCGGATGGATCAGTTACAAAAAGCCGGACTGCAGTACCAAAAGTATCACGGAACTTATACAGATACTTTGTCAAACATAATTGGTTTTGTCCGGACAAGTCCTGAATACGCTCATTATGTCGATTCTGTTATTATTGGCGGATTAGATTCAATTTTAACTACATTAAATAACTTTAAGGGACAACAAGACTTTGTTAGGCAACTCATTCCACAAGCAACCGATTCAATTATGATTGATTCGGTGTATAAAATGCAAAATAATGTAAAATTTGCATCTCGAGTTTTGGCCGGATTCGTTGAATTTGTCCATGACCGAATGAAGAGTTTACCTAATATGCCCATGGGTGACATGGTCTCTGCTTTTATTATCGTTGATTCAAAAAAATTCACTTTGGATATGGAAATTGTTAAAAACTCTACAAAAAATGGTGAGCTTAAGGTTGCAGTAGAAGGCAGTGATGCTGCTGTTGCTGTTATGTCAAAAGTTGGTAACATAATAGAGATGGTTAAGCAAAAAGTGCCAGATTATAAAAATGATCGTCTTGACGAGTTTGGTTACTGCCCAACTACGGGTAAACCTTATATTTTGACGCACGTTGATACTTCGGTGATAAAATACCTGAATATTTTCAGTCCAATAGATAGCCTTGATATTGCCAATGCTGAAAGTGATTTCATCGAATCTAAGCTCGGTGGACTTGAAATAGCAAATCATGGTAAAATTGAAAGTGGTGAAAAAAGTTGGGAGGTAGAGTAAACGCCTACCAATCAGGAGAAATAAATGACCCAAGAAGAACAAGCCGGAATAATTGGACTCAGCCTTATTGATAACCAATTAAGGATTGTGGAGGGGGTTAAGCAGTTACCTAATGAGTTTGAAGTTACTCAGTTGGCGCAAGGAAGAGTCCGCCAACCTTTTAATTTTGATGTCTTTGCAGATAAAAATATGCCACGCAGATTTGCTGAAGATATTTCAAGGCTTTATGAAACCCAGGATTTTAAGGTAAAGGATGTAGCGTTTTCTCTTGACTCGAGAATGGTTTTTGTGAAAAAGATTTCAGTAGATGCTCAGCTAGAGCCGGATCTGTTGAAAGATCAAATTAAATGGGAAGTTGGGCAATTTACCGTTTCGCCGGTAAAAGATTATATTGTAGATTTTGAGAACTTAAATTCCAATACAAATGGCTCCCTGAGTAGCATGCTGGTCGTTGTGGTTCGTAAAAAAATTGTAAAATTTCTAAAAGAACTCTTCAAGCACACGGATTTGCGGCTAAAGGTAATTGACGTAGATGTTTTTTCCGCTCAAAGAGCTTTGCAGTTAAATTACGAATATAACATCGAAGACAAAATTTGTTTATTGAGCATCGAAGAAAATAAGATATACCTGTCCATTTTGAAAGGGAAAAGTTTTTTTCTAACTTATGATGTTCCATTACAAGATGAAAAAGGTGTTGAGTTGTCAATTGAGTCGACTGCACGCCTTATTTCCAAAGAGCTTCGTAGAATTATTTTGGATAATCAACTAGGTAAAGGTGTAGAAGACTTAAGTGATATCTTTTTATATGGCGATGCTGTAGAGGATGGGTTACTTGAAGAGCTTCAAAATAGTTATGATGTTCATATAGATAAAGCAAATCCTTTTAGAAAAATAAAATTGCCAGCACGCATCAAAGAAGATGAAGCAGTGCAATCTCGTTTTGAGCGATATATGGTACCAATTGGTGCTGCTTTACGGGGAATAGAGTAAGCCTGAATTTATTTACAAAAGAGGTAAGATATGGTAGATATTAACTTAATTGGCGATGACAAAACTGGTGAAGAGGAAAGAGTAGATGACTTTACTCAAACTACGAGTATGGATACTCAAGAGCTTGCGTTTGAGGAAAGAACAGAGACTTTTGACACTACAAAGACTGCTGGTTTTGCACAGAAAAGAAGTTATTCTTCAATGGTATCTACCCTGATTATTGTGGTGGTAATTGTGCTTTTAGGGGGCGCTGCATACTTTTTCTTGAATCGGGGTGATGACTCGCAAGGACAGGCGAACCAAGGAAATATAACCCCTCCACCAGTACAAGAACAAGCTCAGTCTCAACAAGTTTCGGATGCAGAACTCGCTGAGTTGGAAAAAGCGTTTTCTGACGAATTGGCGAGTACCAGTCTTGGCCAGCAACAGGTTAATAATGATGCTCCTATTGAAGTCATAGACGAACCTGTTATTCAACAGCAAGCGCCCCCTGTTACACAACAACAGTTTACACCGGCGCCCCAAAGGACAACTCCCACTACGAACAATAATCTCGAAACTGTTTCTTCAGATTTTTTGGCGAATTCGAAAACAGCAATACAATCGGTTACAAATTTGCTTACTTCAGTGCCTGCTAATTTGAATACAACACTTCTTTCTTATACAAGGCAGCGTGCAAGAGTGGAATTTGTTGCTGCAACAACAGCAGATGCCCGTGACTTTACAAGTCGGTTAAATCAATATTTTGGTGCAGGTAATTTTGCGATTGTGTCAGAAAGCCAGGTTAATGCCAATGGCCGAGTTTTAGAAAAGGTGTTGGTTACCGGCAAAATTAATTCTGCAAGTGCCGGGTCGGGCGGTTCTGCTCGGTTCTTGAATACTGGTCAGGCAAAAGATTGGATTCGTAGAAATGCGCAACAATACAACCTGGCGGTTCGTGAACTAAAAAGTCAGTCTGGTTCCTTTTCTGATGGCTATCAAAATGTACCACTCCTGGTCAGGGTTTCTGGAAGTCAATCAGCATTAATTGGGTTTCTCGAAGAGTTTTCTTCGCAATCGATTAATGTTGAAATGGCAAAAATCCTTTTAGTGTCGCCGGATATGGCTACGTTTAGTGATGAGAATATGATTCTTGTTTTAAACATGTATTTACATGAAAAAGCATAAGGCAAATTTACATTATCGATGAGGGTAATTGCTGGTGAACGAAAAGGGTTGCGTTTAAATTCTTTTCGGAATTCCTCAATCCGGCCGACTGCAGATAGTACAAAAGAACTGATTTTTAATGTTATACATGAAAAAATGGATGAGAGCCGTGTTTTGGATATTTTTGCCGGAACAGGGAGCTTGGGAATTGAAGCCTTGAGTCGTGGTGCGACCGAGGCTGTTTTTGTTGAATCCAATCGGCCTGCACAAAACTTGATTCGAAATAATCTTGAAAAAACAGGTTATTTGGAAAAATCAAAAATATTGGGCATGCCATTTGAAAGGGCTCTTAAGTTACTGGGGAAACAAAAAAATCAGTTTAATCTTATTTTTGCAGATCCGCCATACCTCAAAGGATACCCTCAAAGTACTGTTGAGAAAGTATCCGCAGATGAACTGTTATCGCCCGGAGGCTGTTTGATTATCGAACAAAGTTTAAAGGAGCAGGTGTTGTTTTCAGAGAAGTACAAATTGATTGCTGAGAAAAAAAGGGGTGACTCTACTATTTTATTTTATGGTTATGAGCAAGAATAAAAAGCTCGCGCTCTACCCTGGAACATTTGACCCGATTACAAACGGTCATTTGGATGTGATTCAACGGGCGGTTAATCTTTTTGACAGGGTTATTGTTGCGATTACGACCAATTCTTCAAAAGCGCCGCTATTTTCGGTTAATGAGCGTTTGGAAATGATCGAGAATGCATCAAACGGTTTAGATAATGTTGAGGTTGAATCTTTCCAGGGGTTGTTGATGGATTACGCTGTGAAAAAAAATGCTACTGCAATAATAAGAGGTTTGCGTGCCGTATCTGATTTTGAGTATGAATTTCAGATGGCTCTGGTTAACCGAAAATTAGCAAACGGTATTGCCACAGTTTTTTTAATGCCGCATGAAAAATACACTTATCTTAATTCAACTATCGTAAGAGAGGTCGCGAAATTTGATGGTGATGTATCTTCGTTTGTGACTGAATATGTTCAAGATAAACTTAAATCAAAGTTTAATTGATAATGGATTTTGTAGAAGCGCTTCATAAAAAAGTTAAACAGTGTAATAGGAAAATCGTTTTTCCGGAGAGTACCGAGCCACGAGTTTTACAGGCGGTTGATTGCCTGGTTAAAAATGATTTTGTCGATTGCGTACTAGTTGGAGACAAGGACGCTGCAAAAAAGGCAGCGGATAGTTGTGGTGTCGGATTAAATAATATTGAAATCGTTGCGCCCTTAACTTCTCCGTTATTTGAAAGCTACAAAGACGTTTATTTTGATCTTCGCAAGCACAAAGGTGTTACCCCGGAACAAGCTCATGAAATAATGTCTACCCCGATTTATTATGCTGCGATGATGGTACGGCAGGGTGAGTGTGATGGGGCAGTAGCCGGTAGTGTTCTGACGACTGGCGATGTCATGCGTGCTGCAATTCAAATTGTTGGAACTGCGGCGGGAGTATCCTTGGTTTCAAGTATGTTTGTGATGGTACTTAAAGATGAAAGGGTTCTAACTTTTGGGGATTGTGCCATAGTGCCCGACCCGGACCCTGAGCAGTTGGCCGATATCGCCATTACTTCAGCTAAAACGCATTATAATTTAACCGGAGATACCCCTCGGGTTGCGCTTTTATCCTTTTCTACAAAAGGCAGCGCAAAACATCCCCGGGTTGAAAAGGTTAGTAAGGCCTATGAAATAGTAAGAAAAAAGGCTCCTGAACTTGATATAGATGGAGAGCTGCAATTTGATGCCGCTTTTGTTGAAACTATTGGTGCAAGGAAAGCCCCTGCAAGTAAAGTTGCCGGTAGAGCCAACGTATTTATTTTCCCTGACTTAGATTCGGGTAATATTTCATATAAGGTTGCGGAAAGATTGGCAGGAATTAAAGCTGTTGGCCCGATAATTCAGGGTTTGGCAAAACCAATAAGTGATTTATCACGAGGATGTTCTTGGGAAGATATTGTTAATGTGGCCTGTATTTCTTCGTTGCTGGCTGATTAGTTATCACCGCTTATTATGAAATTTAGCGTAGAGATTGATATAACTTAGGATATGTTTGTCATGGATAGGACAATAATATATTTGAAAAATGGGATAGAAAGTTTTATCTTATTTTGCTCTCAACAAAAACAAGGACACTTCTTTTGTCCAATTAATTTTAACGACACAATTTGTCTAAAATATACTTCAAAACCGGGACGATGAAATGGAAAATATAGGTTTTAATAACGACATAGCCGTTGGGGAACGCAACTTTCACATCCAAACGGAGGTGGATGAATCTGAAGGTGTGGCAGTCGCAAAAGTCTTTCTGGATGGACAGGTAATCTCGGTTACAAAAAGTACACTGGATGATAGTTTGTCTGTGGATGAGAAGACAAGCTTTGCTAAAGAATTTCACCAGGAAGTAGCGACTGATATGGAGGTTTTATACTATATCAACGATAAAGTGAAAAGTGTAAAACATGCTACTTCTGCGAATAAGTTGGGGTTATTATTTTTAGAAAAAAGCTTGTACGATGAAGCGATAACTCAGTTTAAGTTTGCTCTTGAAGTTAATCCCGATTTTTATGAAGTTTACTCAAATATTGGCAAAGCCTATTTGATGAACGATGCTTATGATGATTCTGTGGAAATTTTAAAGGAAGGTATTGCCAAGGCAGATCATTTTGCTGACCTGCAAAATTATATAGGAATTGCATATCTTTATAAAGAGGAATATGGTTCTGCGATCACTCATTTTGAAAAGGCTATTGAGTTAAATCCGGAATATATCGGAGCTCACTATCATCTTGGCGTTGCTTATCTCGCGAAATCATTGAGTCTGGACGAAGAGGAGGCGAAACCTTTACAGGAAGAGGGAGCCTCTTATCTCAAACAAGCCTCAGAAAAAATGTTGAACCGGAAATTTGCTCGTTTTGACGAGGTTGTAGAAAAAGTTGAAAGTCAGGACTTTGAAGGTGCCATCAATGAATTTTTACTTAGCAAACCAAAGGATATTTTAACTCAAATCAGTGATCTTGAAAATGAGTTTTACCTTAAGTTTATGTACGGCGGCAAAGGGAAAGACGATACTTATATTGCAGACTATATTGTGAAATTGAAAGAAATGGTTAAGGAAAACCCTGATTACGCAGACACACGTAATAATCTTGGGATAGCTTACTTGATTCAATGCCGAAATATTTTTCTCAAAGCCTTGGAAGAATTTAGGGCGGCGCTAAAAATAAACCCGGATTTCAGGAAGGCAGTTAAAAATTTGAAGCTTGCAGAAAATGACGGCAAAGGCTTTCTTATTTTGCTCCGTGCCATTTTGAAATAACATCGAGGAACTGATTTGCTAAAACTTTGACGAATCGTTGTTGATGGAATAGTTTTTGCATTTATTGCAGCTTCTTTGGGAAAACGGGCGATTACAAGTCGATTTGTCTCATTCTGTAACGTCTATTACAATTTTGGAATACAGCCAGTGAAATATATCGTATCAATTTGGAAAAACGAGTAATTAGGGATAATGAGAATTCGAATTAAAAATATCCGACAATTTGCTTTATTAGTAGCTGTTTTTTCGTTTGGTTTTTCGACAAACCTTTTCGCACAGTTAGATCATTTTACGATTTCTGCCATTGTGACGCAGACGGCTGGAACTAACTTCAGTTTTACAATTACAGCAGAAGATGCTGGTGGTACTCCTGTGGTTCTTATAGGTACCATCGTAGATATTACAGACAATACAGGAACAATCACACCGCTTACGGCAACATTTGTAGCCGGGAGCCAGGTAACAGTAAATACCGCGAATATTACAACCGCGCAAGGTGGTGTTCAAATTACGGTAACCGAACAGCTCCCTGGGGTAGCAACAGGCACCTCAAACGCTTTTACCGTCGCTCCTGCTGCCTTGAACTCATTTTCAATTAGTGGCGTGCCTGCAAGTGTTGTGGCTGGCGTGGCTTTTTCGACACCTGCAAACGATTTAGTGGTTACGGCTTTTGATGCTTTTGGCAATCAGAAGACAAATTATACGGGCACCGTGGCCTGGACCAGCAGCGATGGCAGCGCAACTTTTCCGACCTCTGATTTGACATTTTCAGGCGCTCAAAAGACATTTACCGGCAGTGGTTTTACTTTACAAACCACAACTTCTCAGACTTTTACAGTAACCGATGGCGGTGTCAGTCAACCGACTTCAGCCATAACCGTTACCCCTGCAGCCCTGAATTCTTTTACGATAACCGGGGAACCTGCCAGTGTTGTGGCAGGGGTTGCATTCAGTACCCCTGCAAATGATTTAGTAGTTACAGCCTTTGACGCGTTTGGCAATCAGAAGACAAATTATACGGGCACCGTGGCCTGGACCAGCAGCGACGGCAGCGCAACTTTTCCGACTACGGACTTAGCCTTTTCGGGCGCTCAAAAGACATTTACCGGCAGTGGTTTTACTTTACAAACCACAACTTCTCAAACTTTTACAGTAACCGATGGCGGCGTCAGTCAACCGACTGCGGCCATAACCGTTACCCCTGCTGCAATAGCAAGTTTTACATTAAGCGATCCTGCCACCCAAGAGGCGGGCGTTCTATTCAGCCTTGGCGTAACAGGTGCTGTCGATGCGTTTGGGAATGCTGCTTCTGGCACGGTAACGGTTTC